>JAVZLA010000040.1:0-14418 GCA_038883995.1 Thermoprotei archaeon
CAATGATGATGAACTTGGGCATAACATTCTATATCAGTGAATATCTCTCTGTGAACAATGGTGCCGGCTTCAAGGGCATAACGGGTTCAGGTAAGCCGGGCCTCATAGAGCTTCCGAACGGAATTCAGCAAGCCCTTGCTTCCGCAGGGTACAGTTTCTCCTCGAACAGCACGCTCGCCATGCAGCAGGCGGCAGACTATCTTGTCAACATTCTTAGCCACTTTAACGCTGCTAACTCCACGATCGAAAAAGTGATGACCTATCCTAGCCAAGCCGTCGTGGTAAGCGGCGTAGATCAGGTTACCATCAACATGGACTACGCTTTCTCGGACTTCTATCAGACCATTTCAGGTGGAGACGGATCCATCGTCGACCCAGTGTACGTTGACCAGCATGGAGGCGTCCAGATAGATACGGCGAACAGTTATATGACGACCCATGCTCTCGGGTCCGGACCATACAAGCTTGTGACACCGATAGGAGGCTCTTTCGTTGAGCTTACCGCTAACTCCAATTACTGGGCGAAACAGGTGCCTGCCGCTCAAAGAAACCTGATGCTCTCTATTCCAAAGGTGTCCAACATAACCATAAACTACCAGAACAGCGAAGCCATAAGGATAAGCGACATCGAGTCAGGTAAGGCACAGATATCTCAGGTTGAGATCCCGGACCTTTCACAGCTCTCGGCCTATCCTACGGTAAAAATTTACAACTTTGGCCCCACCGCCACCATAGACTACCTGTCAATTGACGCATACCAGTATCCGTTCAACTTCACTGATGTTAGGCTAGCGATAGAGCATGGCGTTAACGCCACAGCAATACAGCAAGACATCTACAAAGGCTATGCAGTCGGCTACGTAGGGCCTCTCGACCCTGTTATGGCCTACTATAACTCAAGCATAAAAGGCTACAACTATAACCCGAAGCTTTCGATTCAGCTGCTCGAACAGGCGGGCTTCCAGGTGTCGCTGCCCAACGGAACAGTGCTGAACCCGTCGGGCAAAGTTCTCCCGAAGGTTCCGCTCACCTACCAGACAGGAAGTGTAGCAGACCAGGAGGAGGCCACGCTCATCCAGTCGCAGCTTGCGCAGGTAGGTATCTCGGTTGTCCTCAACCCAGAGTCAGAAGTCACAATACTTGAAGCCCAACTGGATCCGGCCAATTCGCCAAACTACCCCGGCTTCCAGCTCACAGGTAACACGCCGGTGTTCATAGGTCCTTCAGACCCAACCGTCTACAACACGTACTGCCCTGTCAGATGCCATCACGGCGACCCGGCTTACCTTAACGACTCAGTGGTGAACAGCCTGGTCTTCCAGATCCTGCACACAGCCAACAGCACGGAGCTTCAGAAACTGTACAACGAGCTGACAATCCGTGTCAACCAGGACGCACAGTACGTATGGTTGGACGACTTCACAGGCTACATTGTGGCTACAACGAACGTTCAGGGCATATGGTACAACGCCGCTCTGCTGCCAGGAGTGTTCTACGCGTCACTCTACTGAACACCGCCGAGCTGACCCGTTAAAGCCGAACTGAGCTGAGCTAAGCTAAGCCAAGCTGAACTGAACTGAACCGTAATCAGTGATCTCGGGTGGGCTTAGCTCGGTTCGTGCTCAAAAGGGTCATATTCTCTTTTTTCGTAATCCTGGGAGAACTCGCCATCCTCTTTTTTCTTACAAACGTAGCCGCGCCTAACCCGGCTCTGGTTTGGGCGGGCCCGGAAGCTACTGCAGCGCAGATTCAGGTTGTCACACAGCTGTACCATCTTAATTCTCCATGGTACGTGCAGCTGGGATACTATCTCAGAAACTTTTTCACAGGCAACTGGGGTACTTCACCCCTCTACCAGCAGCCCGTGATCCAGTTGATCGAAGAGTATCTCCCGGTGACGCTGGAACTGGCCATCATAGCGTTCGCGTTTAAACTTGTATTAGAAGTTGTGCTGGGTGTCGCGACCGCTGTCAGACCGAACGGACTGCTCGACAACTGTGTCAGAGTGTTTTATACCGTGGTACGCAGTGCGCCGCCCTTTCTGATCGCGCTCGGCGTACTTCTGGTGTTCTCCTACAGGCTGAACGTTCTCCCTTCTTCTCAGCCGATGAATCCGCTTCTCGCCGTTTCGGTTAAACCATTCAAATTGTACGACCCGTTCACACACGGATACGTTGGCTTCTGGCTGATAGACAACATGCCCATACTCAACAGTCTCCTGGTTGGAAACTGGGCGGCCTTCTCCTCTGCAGTCGCACACGCAGTGCTGCCCGTAGCGGTACTCGTGCTCTTCGGCTTCGGAGGCATTGTAAGACTTGTGAAAACCTCCATGCTTGAAACCCTTGAAACAGACTTCGTGCGGACCGCGAGAAGCAAAGGCCTCAGAGAAAGAACTGTGATCTTCCGCCACGCTTTAAGGAACTCTCTGCTGCCGGCGGTAACGCTCCTCGGCGTCGTTTTCGCAGGCCTGGTAACAGGCAGCCTCGTTGTTGAAACAGTTTTCGACTACTATGGGTTGGGCTACTATCTGGGCCAAAGCCTTCTTACGTTTGACACTCCTTCGCTTGTGGGCGCCACAATAGTTGTTACGGTGATAATCGTGGCAAGCAATCTGGTTACAGACATATCATACGGGCTACTTGATCCGAGGACCAGGCAGTGAACCGCTTTGACGCAGGACATATCTCAGCTTGAAGCCGTTCAGCCTGCCTCGAAAAACGAGTTCAGGCTCACCTTAGACCTGCTTTTCAAAGATAAAGTGGCCATGGTGGGGGCCGGCATAATAGTGGTTTTCATAGTGCTTTCGGCGCTGGCCAAAGTGGACCTACGGCTTCTCACAAAATACAGTCCCAACGCTCTCAATTTCGCTCAGGCCAATAAGCCGCCGTCGCTTTCCCACCTGTTCGGCACAGATGCCGATGGAAGAGACGTGTTCACAAGGGTGCTCGCGGCTCTGCCGCTCGACATAACGATTCCATTCATCGTGGTGGGTTCAGGGGTGCTCATAGGATACGGGCTTGGCCTCATAGCAGGCTACCTAGGAGGGCGGATCGAAGAGCTGATACTAAGGCTGACAGACCTGTTCTTCGCGTTTCCAGCAATCGTTCTTGCTTTGGCTATCGCAGGAATCCTCGGTCAAACGGATTTGACTGCTCGACTCTACTTTAGCGAGATCGCTCTTATAATTGTGAGTTGGCCGTTCTACACCAGGCTTGCTAGGGCTCAGGTGATGTACGTAAAAAGCGGCCTCTTCGTAAAGGCGGCGGTCGCGTCCGGTTTAAGCTCGTTTAAGATTGTCAGAAAACACATCATCCCACATGTGACGCCCATCATAGTGGCGTACGCAACCCTGGACCTGGGAACGGTGATCCTCGTGTACTCTGTGTTCGCATTCTTCGGCCTGGGCGCGACGCCTCCCACGCCGGAGCTGGGCAGAATGGTTTATGACGGACTCAACTCGCTTCCAGGAAACTGGTGGTGGTCGTTTTTCCCAGGTCTGATACTTACTCTTCTTGCTCTGGGTTTCTCGCTTCTCGGAGAAGGTCTGAGAGACGCCCTTGACCCCAGAAGACGAAGCCAGTTTCCGGGATATGGGCGGTGAGGTCTCTTGAAAGCTCTGGAAGTGGACGGGCTGAACGTAAGCTACAAATCTCAGGGTAAAATGCTGACCGCGGTGGACGGGTTAACCTTCTCGATAGAGAAGGGCGAGATGCTTGGGCTTGTGGGGGAGAGTGGTAGCGGGAAGAGCAGCGTGGGCCTTGCCATTATGAGGCTGCTTCCCAGAAATGCGGTTTCAGAGGGAAAAATACTGTTCGGAGGCGTCAACATCCTCGAAATCCCTCAAAGGCAAACGCACTTGTTCCGGGGAACGGGAATTGCCATGATATTTCAGGAGCCCATGACCAGTCTCAACCCAGTTATGCGTATCGGCCAACAGCTCGAAGAGGCGCTGGCTGTCAGAAGGTCTAGGGCTCGCGGCGCCCCTTCAGGAGGCTCCGTTGGCATGGCATACCGCCGCGAATTACAGGAGGATGAGCTTTCAAAAGAAGTGTCCGCCACGGGACGCTGGCTTGGCCTACGTAAGCCGGCTGAAAACTTCGCGGCAGGCACACGGCTGGACCGGGAAGTCGTCGACGCTCTTGATAAAGTGGGAATCAAGTCGCCTGAGACTTCGGCTTACAAGTATCCGCACGAGCTTTCTGGAGGGGAAAGACAAAGGGTCATGATTGCAATGGCGTATATTCTTCGCCCATCCATGCTTGTCGCCGACGAGCCCACGACCGCGCTGGACGTCACCACTCAGGCTCAGGTTCTGGAGCTTCTTGACAGCTTACGAAGGGAGCTTGGCACTGCTGTGCTGTTCATTTCACACGACCTGCTGGTTGTGGGACAGGTGGCTGACAGGATAGCTGTGATGTATGCTGGTAAAATAGTTGAGGAAGGCACTGTTAGAGAGATATTTGAGGACCCGCTTCACCCATATACGCAGGGCCTCCTGAAATCTATGCCGGTAGCCTACAGAAACCAGGGCAGAATACAGGCGATCCCGCAGGGAAAAGTGGGGGAAACACCCCAGCTTTTGGAAGGCTGCAGGTTTCACACGCGGTGCCCTTCAGCCATGGAGATCTGCAGGTCTGTGTCTCCTGAAATGGCGGCTATCCGCGGAGAACACAGGGCCGCGTGCCATCTTTACCGGTGAAAAACCTTGGCTCAGAGCACGCCGGTTGTACAGGTCAGAGATTTAACAGTGGCCTTCCAGCGCGGCTCAGGGTTCATGGGTTCGGGGACAAAGGAATTCGTCGCCGTTGAAGACGCCTCCCTAACGGTCTACGAGCATGAGACGCTTGCACTGATAGGTGAAACGGGAAGCGGGAAAACCACACTCGGCTTGGCCACTCTGCTGCTTGTCAAACCAACCAAAGGTAAGATTTTCTACAGGGGCCAAGACCTTATGGCCAAAAGCGGACCCGACCTGAGAAGGCTAAGGTCGTCTCTGCAGGTGGTGTTCCAGGACCCTTTTTCAAGCCTCGACCCCCGTATGCGTGTCGGGGAAATAGTGGGCGAACCCTTGGAGGGAACAGGGCTCACGAAACGGGAAATCGTTGAAAAATCCCGCAACGCGCTCTCCATGGTTGGCCTCGACCCCTCGCTAAGCACAAGGTACCCGCACGAATTTTCCGGTGGCCAAAGACAGCGCATTGCCATTGCGAGGGCAATAGTGGGCGACCCTGACTTCATAGTTCTGGACGAACCCACATCGAGCTTGGATGTTTCTGTTCAGGCTCACATACTGAATCTTTTGCTCGACATACAGGAGAAGACCGGCGTGTCATATCTGTTTATCACTCACAACATGTCTGTGGCCAAATACATGGCTCACAGGGTCGCGGTGATGCATGCAGGCAGAATAGTGGAAACCGGTCCCGTTAAGGAAGTGATCGAGGCTCCAAAACATCCTTACACGGTGAACCTGATCGCAAGCGTCCCAACGGTTGGCTCAAAGCGGAAGCCTCAGCCAACGGTCGCCCGGGAAGCCAAACCGGCTGCCAGCAGGGTCCGCTGCATGTACTCGGAGCGCTGTCAATACGTCATGGAGAAATGTGTTTCAAACGTGCCTTCCACTTACTCCTTGGATCATTCGCACTCTGTGGCCTGCTTTCTGCATTCAGGTAGCAGCCTGCCGGAAAACCAGTCCTGAGCACCGCCAGTCGACTTTAACCTGTGAGGGGTCTTAAGAACGATCGGTTGAAGCCTTGTTCTGCGGCTGCAGGGTAGGCGTCTGAAGCAAGGTTCAACAAGATGGTTTGTAACCGTTCGTCTACGTTACGGATTCATGTAGGCTGAAGTCTGGAATGTTTTTCCCAACGCTTATTTATGCACAAACTCACATGGCTTTGAAAGCTGAAAAATGAGCCTGCAGCTTTACGCCACAGATTCCTACGTAAAAGAGTTCGACGCCAAGGTTGCGGCAATAGTCGAAGACGCAGTCACCCTAGACAAGACCGCGTTCTACCCGGGTGGCGGAGGCCAGCCACATGACACTGGAACGCTTACCTTCGGAGGCGTCTCCGCGGAGGTCACAGAGGTCTTCAAACTTGAAGACGGCACTATACTGCACCGTTTGAAAGGCTCTGTGCCTCCCATCGGGTCAGCTGTGCACGGCAGTTTGAACTGGGAACTAAGATACAGTTACATGCGACACCATTCGGCGATCCACGTTGTTTCCGGCGTCGCGCTGAAACTGTTTGGCGCACATATAACAGGAGGACAAATCTACCCTGACAAGGCAAGGGTCGACTTGGGCGGAGAGGGATTCGACAAGTCGCGGGTTGCCGAACTCGAGCAGGGAGCGAACGAGGTGGTAAATCAGAACCGGAGAATCCTGGTTAAATTCGTGAGCAGGGAAGAGGCGGCTGTTAACCCGCATCTTATGAGGGTGAACCCGAAACTCTACCCTGCGGGAGACCGTATGCGTGTGATCGAAATCGAAGGCTTTGACTCACAGTTCGACGGAGGTACACACGTAGCTGCGACAGGCGAAGTCGGTCCCATACGGATAGTCAAATTCGAAAACAAGGGCAAGGCCAACAAGCGTATCGAGATAGTTCTCGGAGGAACACGCACTTGACCCTGCAGGTAACATTCCTGAAACTTGAAAAGTATACCTCGGAGAACAAGTTTTTCCAGCTTATCCGTAAAGGCTCTTCTGTCCAACTCATGTTCGTACCGGCGTTCCCGGAGGCGGAGGATCATTCTGGAGGAGAAAGTATTCGCGTGTGCATGTACGGGCACCTTAAGGAAGGGAAGTTTCTGATAGACAGAGTTGAAACGGACTCTGACGGGGTTGTGACGCCGAAGTCTCCTGAAGAAGCCGAATACGCCTATTCGGCCTGGCTGCAGTTTATTGAAGAAAACTACTGAGTTTCAGAGTCATTTTGCAGAGAACGTAGAGTTCATTCAGGTTCGTGTTAGAAGCTTTCGTAAGAGCGCTTGCCACCTTCCTACAGTAATCCGAAATCCTGTTCCTTTGCTCGAACCCTTTGGGGATCGCGGACAAAATCATCGAAGAGTCTGATAACGGGTTACCGGCCGGCACACGCCCCATTTTGAGCAGCAGGGCTTCTTCAAGAAGAGAGCAGGCGTCGTACGCCTGTTTTGAAGCAAGCCCGGCGGCCAACGAGGGACTCCCTGATTCAAACACCATGAGAGCACTTTTGGCAGTGCGCTCAGCGCGTAAAGCAAGCTCAGAGCACGCCCGGCTCAGCCCGACGCGCGATACCAGATCCACCGCAGGCGCGTTCGCCACCCGCGTGGCGCACAGGGCGCGCAGTAGCTTCAAGTCAACTTTGAACACGTCAGAGTCCGACCCGGAGGAAAGGCGCTTTATCGCACCGAAAACATCGTCGGAAAACTCTTTGATCTGCTGGGTTGACGGCTCAAGCCCCAGTTCGCTGAACAGCCTTGTAACCTCATTCTTTATGACGGCTCTGTCGAACTGCGCGTTTTCGAAGACAAGATAGCGTCCAAGCATGTACCTCTGATATCTTCGAGAAGATTGGCCGGAGCCATCCGCTTCCATCAGCCAGTGAACAAAGAACCCCGACACCTCGTCAGTTCTGAGCACCCTCACTTTCGCTTTCCCGATTGCCTCGAACAGAGCCACAACAGCTTTCCAAGCCGTCTTTGGTTCGACACCCGCGTCTATAAGAGAATAAAATGAAAGCGGTATGCTGGCGGGGGTGAGCACACCCTTCCGGTCTACAACCCATACCCGTTTGCTAAGCGAGTGAGGCAGGCCTTCGAGTCTGCTTCGGCTGGACGCCTTTTGTACGGATGTCGTCGCAACACTTGCTGTGTCGGCTTTCAGTTCCTTGTCTTTGGACCCGGTGTCAACTGCGATGGATTGTAGCGTGCTAGCGCCATTCTTGTCCGAGTCAATCAAAGGGTTGTGGCCGCCTGTTCTTCCTGTAAGCACGCTGCAACCCACTGTGACCGCTTTCGTGACTAGTCCCGTTCGCCTTATCATGTTGCAAAACATGGCGGAGACCTTTACGGCGTGTTTTCTGTCTCCCTGAACCACAAGCCAAACTCTGTCGGCGAGAGGTTCACTCATGTACGCCATTACGCCGTGTTTTGCCGCAAACTCTCTTATCGCTGAGTCGGCGGCAACGGTGTTAAACCTGCTTTTGAAGGACACGTGCAGAAGGCAGCTGAAAAGTGTCCTTTCAGATGAAGAAAAGTAGTTTCTCGTCGTCATAGTATCTTCCACCATAGGTGTCTTTCCCCTCCGCAACCCAGACATCCATCGGCCTGATGTAGGCGCTAACAGCGTCACGCAGAAGCTCTTTCCCGCCCTGCCTTTCTTCGGCTAACAGTCGAAGCGGCACCGGGCAGGAAAGCACCCTGAGCGGGAAGATGTGGCGGGTTGTTTTCGCAGGGAGCAGCAACCCTCGGGAGGCCATCCGCTTTACATCGGTCTTGGTTAAGTGTGGAGCGCCGAATGAAACTCCTCTTGACAACGGCTGAGGAGTAGGAGTTGCATCTACGCCGAGCGTGCGTTCAATGTTGGAAACCAGCGTTTCATATTCTTCGAACGCTTTCTCTCCAGTAGTTTTCAGGCGATAGGTTTTCTCCACGCCGTCTTCGACCACGATGAAAGGCTCACCCCTGTTACCCGCGGTTTTTTCTTCAATAGTCTTCAAAAGACTGTCAGGGAAGGCTCTGATGCTTCGCCACCACCGTTCAAGCCGAATTGAATTCGCATCGTAATCTACGAGCACAGCTAACAGAAACTTCAGCCCAAGCATCCTGGCGGCTGAAAGCCTGTGCATGCCGTCGAGCACGGTCATGCTATCCCTGTCCACTACGATCGGCTCACGCTGCATTGTGGATGAACGCATGTCGGCTGCAAGCGATCTGACAGCGTCTTCAAACACCTTTTCATGTGGCTTCAGGGAACTCACACTAACAGCTGCGAGCTCAAATTCGAACGCATTCCTCCCGGAGTCAACCATGTATCTTAGGCTCAACTTTTCTGCACCGGCAGCTCCCTTTCTATCTGTTCCACTAGCTCTGAGGCAGCTCTCTCCTGGCCCTCCAGGGTGTTCCCCGCTATATGGGGTGTCAGAATCACGTTTTCAAGCTCCAGAAGCTTCCCCTGGTATGGCTCAGATTTGAAAACATCTAAGGCAGCGGAAGACACCGTTCGCTCTTTGAGTAGAGAGTACAAGGCGTCTTCGTCCAGGACTTCTCCTCTTGACGTGTTTACAAGGATGCACCCTTTTTTGAGGAGGCGCAGCCTGTCTGAGTTAATCATGTTCCTGGTCTCTTCGTTCAGGCGCAGGTGAATGGAGACTATGTCCGACTGCCGCAGCAACATGTCTAGTTCCATGTATTTCGCGTACGATGGCTCAGGGCTCGGTTTGCTCCTGCTCCAGCAGACAACTTGGGCGCCCAACGCGTAAGCTATGCGCGCAACCTCAGAGCCCACAGTTCCAAACCCCACAATCCCGAACATCTTGCCGTAGAGTTCGCGTCCAAGAAGCTCATTTTTCAGCCATCTTCCCTGGCGCATAGCCCTGTCTCCGACACTTATGCCGCGTAGGGCGTCAAGTGCAAGTGCGATCGTGAACTCGGCGACCGATCTGGCGGTCGCCTTAGGCGTGCTAAGAACCTTTATCCCTCTTTTCGCCGCCTGGGAAACATCGATGTTGTCGAGTCCTGTGCCTATGCGTCCCACGATTTTCAGACGCGGCGCGTGATCCATGAACTCGGAGTCCACGCGGGTACGGCTTCTGACGACCACGCATTCCGCGTCGTCCAGCAAACGCAGCACCTCCGCTCGCTCGCTGCCGCTCAGGTCCAGCACTCGATAGTTTCTTTCAAGCCTGAGCAGCGCTTGGCGTGGAGTTCTGTCACATACTGCGATCGTCGTCAACGCTGGATTCGCCCGGAGCTTCACACGGCGCGCTCATAGTGTTCGAGCGCCGCGCAAACCCCCTGCCCGACTTTACCAGAGTGCACACCATGTTTCTTCAACGAGAGCTCCAGAGCGGAAAGCGTTGAAACTATGTCTTTCATATCAACCGCACCCATGTGGCCCACTCTTAACACGTCCTCCCTGTATTTTCCAAGCCCCGCGGATACGGCTATGCCATAGGAGGCGAGCATCGTCCCGGCAACCGCTCTGGCTTTTCCGGCCAGCTTGAGCGCCGTCACAGTGTTCGATGCGAGCTTAGGGTTCCCAAACAGTTCGAGACCCAGAGCCTGCGCGCCTATTCTGAACGCTTCCGCGTTCAGGGCGTGCCTGCGTATAAACGGGTCTATACCTTCCTTCAAAATGTTGTCCAACGCAACGTCCAGCGCGCACATGACGCTTATCGCGGGGGTGGCAGGCGTTGAATTGTCTTTGGCGGCTTTTTCAAAGAGCTCGAAGTTGAAATAGTATGATCGTTTCGGTGTTTTTCTGGCTTTGGTTCGCGCCTCCTCCGACATAGCCACCATAGCCATGCCTGGCGGCGCTCCGAGACCTTTCTGTGACGCGGTCACGGTGACATCCACGCCCCACTCATCCATGTTGTATTCGTTCCCTACGCCGGAAACGTTGTCAACGAGTGTTAGAACCCCATTGGAGTGCGCTATGCTGCACATTTCTTTTATCTGGTTCACGAGTCCGGTGCTGGTTTCGTTGAACACGGCAGCGGCAACAGAGCACTCTTTAACAACCTGTTCGAACCTCGACAGGTCCAGTCCCTCCCCCCATTCGGACGGTATTTCTATGACTTGGGTTCCGTACGCTTTGAACGTGTCACGTAGTCTGTCAGCGAAGAATCCGTTCGTGAAGACGGCAACCTTTTCGCCTGGCGCCGTCAGGTTCGAGACCCCGAACTCGTTTCCCGCGGTTCCCGAGCCCGTGATAAAGAAGAGTTCTCCTTGAGTTCTCAACACCTGTTTCAGCTTAGTGCTGACTCTGGAGTAGATGGAGGCAAATTTCTCTCCCCGATGGTTGAACATGGGAGTGGCCATCGCCGCAAGCACATCTGCAGTCACATTTGTCGGACCTGGAAGCATTATGAGGTCTTGGCCTTTCATAGCTACCATTCTACGGGCTGACGCGGCTGCGGATAAGTGTTTTTAAACGCGCTATCCGCTCTTCTTGATGATCCAAACCGGGCCCTTGGGTGTGTCCTCGATGATCACGCCTGCTTCAGCAAGCCTCAGCCTTATCAGGTCTGAAGTCTTGAAGTCTCCTCTGCTTCTGGCTTCCTCCCTGATCTCCATGAGTATTGAAAGCAGTTTGGGGGTAAGCTCAGTTTCTCCCTTCTGTCCCAAGCTTACTCCGAACAGCGCAGCCACAGTTTCCAGCGTCTTTTTCACAACCCTCGCAGACTCTTCTGAAACTTCGCCTGAGTCGAGGGCCTTGTTGACTATTCTAATTATTTCGGACACTTTCGCGAACGCCACAGGAGTGTTCAGGTCGTCGTCGAGTGCGGCTTCAAACTGGGCGAAAAGCGAGCTAACTTCGGATGGCAGGTTATCGGATTCGCCTGCGGCGCGCGGCGCCAGAGAGAGAAGCCTAAAGTAGGTTTTCCGGAACCTGTCGACGAACGCCTCCGTCTGCTGTAACGCGGGCTCACCGAATTCGAGTGGGCTACGGTAGTGCACCGATAGAAGAGCAAGCTTGACAACCTCGGGAGCCCATTTTTGGATGGCGGCGCTTACAGGAACAACGTTTCCAACACTCTTGGACATCTTTTCCCCCATCATGGTCACCCAGCCCACGTGAACCCACATCTTGGAGAAGGTTTTACCTGTAAGCGATTCGGTTTGCGCTATCTCATTTTCGTGGTGCGGAAAAATGAGGTCCTGTCCGCCGCCATGTATCGCCAAAGTTTCCCCGAGATATTTAACGGCCATCACGGTGCACTCTATGTGCCAGCCGGGTCTCCCCGGTCCCCAAGGGCTCTTCCAACTGGGTTCTCCGGGTTTGGCTGCCTTCCATAAAGCAAAGTCCTCTGGACGTCTCTTTATCGGAGAAGGCTCGACGCGTGCGCCGGCAACAAGGTCGGCGAGAGTCTGATGGGATAGTTTGCCGTACTCGGGGAAGGAGCGTACGTCGAAATAGACGTCTCCGTCAGCCTGATAGGCGTTGCCTTTCCGAATCAGCTCCTTAACAGCTCCTATAATTTCGTCCACATGGTCTGTTACCCTTGGGTAGATGTGGGCTCTGAGCAGGCCCAGCTTGTCCACCACGTCGAAATATTCAACTATGTTTTTTTCAGCCAGTTCACTTGGCTGAATCTTGAGTTCTTTGGCGCGGGCTATGATTTTGTCGTCTATGTCTGTGAAATTCTGAACATGGAGGGTTCTGAGACCTGAACGTTCGATGATTCTTCTTATCAGGTCGAAGACTACGAACGTCCTTATGTGGCCCACGTGTACTTCCGACTGCGGCGTCAGACCGCACACATACATTGTGACGAGCCCGTTTTCTCCAGCTACCTCCTTCTTTGATCGTGTGAGCGTGTCGTAAAGTTTCAGAACCATACCGTCAAAGGGTTTGGACGCTATTTATCGGTTGCGCGGAAAAAAGGATTGATGTGTCAGCCAGGGGGAATGCGCCGATGAGGAAGATAGCATTTCGCAATACACCTAATATAGTACAAATGCATTATACAGTTGATGCAGCTTAGCCGTCATCTTACAGTGCACGGGGTACAAAGCGTGGTCTATCGTCAGGTGTTCGCCTACATAATGAAACTGGGCTACAGCGTCGTCGACTCCAGACCAGACTATATGCTTGTCTCTAAGAAGGATCTTTTCTCAAAGGACGGCGAAAAGTATGAGCTATGGCTGACGGTGGCGATAACGGGGGAGTCGTTTGTCACGGTTTTCATGGATTATCAGTTACGCAAGGCCGGCTTGGATGAAAACGGTTGGACAGACTCGCAGAAGCTTCTACACGACATCGACAAGGAATACCATACTTTATGGTCGTTCCTGTCCAAGGCCGCGTAGACTTACATCTTGAGCGCACAGAAAGAGGGTTATCTCGGCTTCTATAACTGGGGAAAGCCACTCACCAGTGGGAGCGCGGTCGCCTTAAAGCGGGCAGCCTAGTTGTCCCGGACCCCTACCCCTTTCTTATCTTGCGGGCTATTTCAGCCCCCATCTCAGAGCACTTGGCTGAGCCTCCGAGATCGTAGGTGACAACCATGTGTTCTCTGAGCACGTCTTCAACCGCTTTCTGCACAAGCTGTGCCGCGTCATGCCTATTCATCCAGTCAAGCATCATTTTGACGGAGAGAATGGTTGCGGTGGGGTTAACTTTGTCCATTCCGGCATACTTTGGAACCGAGCCGTGTATCGGCTCAAACATAGCGTAGTTATCGCCGATGTTCGCTCCGGGGGCAACGCCGAGTCCGCCTACAACCATGGCAGCCTCGTCCGAAATGATGTCTCCAAACATGTTTTCCGCGACCAGCACATCGTACTCTTCGGGCTGCTTGATAAACCACTGGGTCATCGCGTCTACATGTGCATCATCAACTTTGACAGACGGAAATTCACGCGCACACTCCAGGATCTCCCGGAGGAACAGGCCGTCTGAAAGCTTGAGTATGTTCGCCTTGTGAACGACTGTGAGCCGCTTTCTTCTTTCTTGGGCAAGTTTAAGCGAGTATAGTCCGATTCTCCTGCTCGCTTTCCTGGTTATTACCCTGATACCGACAGCCGCGTCATCTCCTACCTTGAACTCCAATCCCGCGTACATTCCCTCCGTGTTTTCCCTAACGATTATCATGTCAACATTTGGCTTCAGGCTGGGAACGTTGGGAAGTGTTTTGGCGGGTCTGACGTTCGCGTAAAGGTCGAACATCGTTCTGATCTGGACTGCGACGCTCCGCGGGCTACCCGGCTCTTCAGGGGTTGTCATAGGTCCTTTGATAGCGCATTCACAGCGCTTCAGGACGTCGACAGCCTCCTTGGGAAGGTTTGTGCCGTATTTTTCGATGCAATGGAAGCCTGCGTCAGCGTATTCCAGGTCAAACCGAAGACCCTTGACAGAATCTTCGACCGCCTCGAGAACCGGAACCGTGGCCTTAACAACGTCCGGTCCAACACCGTCGCCAGGCAGAACAGCAACCCTCCATTTCTTGGAACTTGGATGCGAACTCAAGGTCTCCCTGTTAAAGGCCCGCAAAGGGGCTAAATAAGCAAGCCGAAATGCGTGTACGCCGTTCAGAGGCTGCCGTATATTTTCATGAGCTTGGTGTACGTGTTTTCCCAGTCGTAGCTTTTCGCCTTGTCCGTGCAAGCCAAACTCATTTGTCTGAGCTCCGCTTCTCCTGAGGCGGAGAGCAGGTCTTCGAGGGCGGCGGAAAGAGAGCTTGGAGTGCATTCATCTGTAACCACGCCTGT
>JAVZLA010000041.1:0-14270 GCA_038883995.1 Thermoprotei archaeon
CGCAGTCAGGAACAACAAATATATGAGTTCAGATTTACGTCAAATATGAACGACGAAAAGCTATCACAGAAATTTCTTGGTTTTCACCATATCGAATTCTACGTTGGAAGCGCCAAGGCCTGGACCTATTTCCACAGAAAGGGATGCGGGTTCCACACTGTAGGGTACAGGGGTCCGGAAACGGGATGCAAAGACTCAATCTCTTACGCAACACGTCAGGGAAAAATCACATTGGTGTTTACATCACCGTTGACCACGGAGTCCGAAATCGCCGACCACATTGCCCTGCACGGAGACGGCGTCAAAGATGTTTCACTGGTCGTGGACTCCGTTAACGAAGTTCTCGACGAGCTTGGGCGTAGAAAGGTGCCTTTGGGCAAACACGCTCGCACGGCAAAGGATGAAGGTTCTTTCTTACAACCGTCAGTGCAAACCTACGGAGATACTGTTCACACGCTTGTGGATCAAAATGAGGCTACGAAGGGTGGCCTCAAAGGCTATGATACATCAGTGACGGATGAGGATCCCGTGGGTCTAACGGCTATCGACCATGTTGTCGGAAACGTTGAGGAAGGAATGATGGAAAAATGGGTTCAATTCTATGAGCGGAACTTCGGGTTCAAAAAACTGCTCAGCTTCGACGACAAAGACATCAGCACAGAATACTCCGCCCTGAGGTCCACTGTTGTCCACGACGGCATGAGAAGAGTTGTGCTTCCTATAAACGAGCCGGCGCCGGGCAAGCGTAAAAGCCAGATCCAGGAATTTCTGGACTACTACCGGTCTCCGGGGGTGCAACACATCGCGATAAGAACCGATGATATTATCAGGACTGTTTCCGAGATGAAGAAGCGTGGCGTTGAATTCCTAGACACTCCGGACACATACTATGACGAACTCTCCGCCAGAGTCGGAAAATTGGACGAGACAGTTGAAGAGCTGAGGAAGCACAGAATCCTTGTTGACAGAGACGAAGTAGGGTACATGTTACAGATTTTCACCAAACCCATCTGCGACAGACCGACATTTTTCTATGAAATCATACAACGCAAGGGCGGCGAGTCGTTCGGCAAAGGCAACTTCAAGGCGCTGTTCGAATCGATTGAAAGGGAACAGGCCAAGCGAGGAAATCTCTGAGTTGGGATGCTGTGAGAATTGTAACGTATCTGAACGGAGGAGTTTCTGAGCCGGGACTCCTGATAGGAGAGAGGATTGTTCCTGCGTCTGCATTCAAGCACGAGTATAAATTCATGTCGACGGTTCAGCTTGCGTTGACGCTGAAGGAAAGCCGCTTTGACTTGTCCGACGTTCCGCAGCCTGCCAGAACGTTTCCCAAAGACAGCGTCAAGCTTCTTTCGCCCGTTATTAATCCAAACAGCATCAGGGACTTCTATGCCTTTGAGGAGCACGTGCGTAATGCGCGTAGAAGAAGAGGCCTCGACATGGAGCCGACGTGGTATGAGTTTCCTGTCTTCTATTACTCGAACCATACCGCAATATATTCTCCGGGAGACGAAATACCATACCCCCGCTATACTTCGAAGCTGGACTATGAACTGGAGGTAGCATGCGTAATAGGAAAGAAAGGAATCGATATTCCGGTAGAGAATGCGAGGGAGTATATCGCCGGATACATGTTGTTCAACGACTGGAGCGCCCGAGATATTCAGGCCAAAGAAATGCGAATAGGTTTGGGTCCTGCGAAGTCCAAGGATTTCGCGAAGTCGATGGGTCCCTATCTGGTCACACCCGACGAGTTCGACCACACGCACGGAAAGGGGCCAGACGTTGAGCTTACTGCCTCGGTTAACGGAACGCTCTACTCGAAGGGAAATCTTAAGGACCTGTATTGGAGTTTTGAAGAAATGATTGCTAGAGCTTCTCAGGAAGTGTTTCTGTATCCAGGAGACGTGATAGCTTCTGGAACAGTAGGCTCTGGCTGCATACTTGAACTTGGAGGAGATGAGAAAGGGTGGTTGAAAGTGGGCGATGTTGTCACCTTTGAGGGCGGACCGATGGGTGTTCTCAGCAACAGAGTAGGAAACAAGAGGAGCTGAGTGAAGTGTACTATGTGAAAGTGGGTAAGCTTCCAAGAAACAGGCACACCAGGTTTTACGATGAATCGGGCAGACTGCTCAGAGAGGAGCTGTTCGGAACAGAAAGCTTTGACGGAATCTATTCGCTCCTGTACCATTACTATGAGCCTACTGCGGTCCTAGGTTACTCCGAAGCAACGGAGTGGAGTAGGGACGAGTGGAAGCTGCCCACCTACAGGCATCACCATCTCCGTACACGTTTACTCAACAGCGGCGGAGACTTCCTGGATGCAAGGAGGCTGCTTGCTTTCAACGACGACGTAGCGATTTATTTTCTAAACCCAGACAGGGCGTCCGAAAGATTGTTCCGGAATGCTAGCGGAGACGAACTATACTTCGTTCATAAAGGCGAGGTAAAGCTTACGAGCGTGTTCGGACTAAACACTGCACGCGAATCGAATTACCTCTACATTCCACGTGGAACAACCTACAACATGAGCACCGCTGAAAACACCCAATGTCTCCTTATTGAATCAAACGGGCCCCTGAGACTGCCTCAGAGGTATCTAAACAGAAGCGGACAGCTAACTGAGAATGCACCGTTTTACACCAGAGATATACGTCCGCCTGAAGGTCCGGTGTTTTTCAAGGACACGCATGAGACAGATGTCACGATAAAGTTAGCGGGCCGCACAGTGGACTACACGCTTAGCCATAACCCATTTGATGTTGTAGGCTGGGACGGCTACCTGTATCCGTACAGTCTGGACACACAGGATATTGCACCGTTAACCGGCAAGCTACATCAGCCTCCCACAGTTCACGAAACGTTCACAGGTACAGGGTTCATGGTTGGAACATTCGTTCCAAGGAAGCTGGACTACCATCCTATGGCTGTGCCTGTGCCTTATTATCACAGCAACATAGACTCGGATGAACTAATCTTCTATTCGAGAGGGACATTCATGAGCAGGAAAGGGGTAGAAGAAGGTTCGATAACTCTTCATAAGAGAGGAGTGCATCACGGTCCGCAGCCAGGCGTTGTCGAAGCGTCATTTGGCAAAGACGAAACAGACGAACTTGCAGTTATGGTGGAGACGTACAGGCCTCTTCTGCTTGGTGAAGCCGCGCAGAGGATCGACGATTCATCCTATCCTCTGAGCTGGGGGCGACAGGACTGATAGCTCAGAAGGGTGTACTCTAGCGCATCATCTTGCCCTCAAGAGCAGAGTTTGGTCTGCTTTTATCCGGTTCATCCGAGGCTTCGCCTTCGAAAGGCCAAACTTTCTACACAAATACGCGCCTTCTACTCCGGGGATGTTAATCGCGCTCTTAAGCGCTGAAATAGGGTTTTGCTTACCGAGTATCAGCCCTCTGTAAAACAGTAGCGCAACCAGATACGCCTCATCGAAGTTGACATCGTTCGCAGGTGCAACATAGTACGCCGGCCTACGGCCTGTAGCCAGCTCAAACGCTTCGTAAAGGTCTCTTGACCAGGCCTGACAGGCGTTAACAAATATCACGCTCGCCTGTATGTTTAATCGCCTTATGTCTTCAGCGGTAATGCGCGCCCTGTTCCTAACGTAGATCACGCCTTCACCGCCAATGCGCTTCCCATGTGAAGATACATGTAAATAGTCACAGGGTGCTTCAAGCGCCTTCATGAATTCATCCTTGGTAAACGGCTGCAGTAGCTTAGTCTTCACGTGGCGTGTCAACCTTTGGTCAGGGCCTTTCTTCAAAAGCCCGAAGCTTCTATGAATCAGTTCCGCCTCACTCGCTCTCTCGTTCCTGGCAAGACCTTCGACGAGGTTAAGGACAGGCAATCCGTGTCGACAGGTGCAACCCAGTCCTATAAATCTGATTGGAGAGACTTTCCGCTACCTTGGCCACAATAGGTGGGGGTGCGTCGAGCCCTGAAAGCAGTTCTCTTGGCCGGATTATAGACGCGGCAAATCGAGCCCTCCAGCCCATCAACCTGAGACGCCTCAGCTGGGAGACGGAGTTCTGGCGGCGACGCTGCTGCCGCCGCATTCCGAGCGCCCCAGGCCGGTTCCAGGGGGTCGGCCGTGAATTAGTTATATAAGCTCCTGTGAGACGCTGTAGGAATAATGTCCCGGAAGGAACAGGGAGCGGAACGCTTCAACGACCTTAGCATCGAGGTCTGGTCCGCCGGCGAAGACGCCGTGGCAGTCCTCGCCGGACACAGGGTTGCGATGTGGACGGAGCGCGGCCTCCTTGAAGAAACCGGGGGCCCACAGGCTGACAGGGTGTACAGGCAGTGGCTTGCGGAAAAGCTTTCATCCGGACTGTTAATACCCTTCGTGGCGACAGTTGAAAGAAAAGTGGTCGGAAGCGCATGCCTCTGGCTACGCGAAATTCAACCTGGCCCAATGGAGTCTGCAGCCGCGAGCCCATATCTTACATCGGTATATGTAGAACCGGACTTCAGGCGGCTAGGCATCGGCGCAAAACTGGTTGGTGAGGCATTACAGTGGTGTAGGCTAAGAGGTTACCGCCAAGTAACCCTTCATACATCAAGGCAAGCCTTCAGCCTTTACAGGAAGCTGGGATTTAAGAGAACAAACGAAATGAGGTTAAGACTCAGATGAACGGTCTGCTCATCCTTCTAATTTCTGACCGATTCTTGTAGCGTACTCGAAGCTGCGTTCAACGAGCAACAGGACAGACAGCAAGATGGGGGGTAGGTTAGCCGCAGACGCTAGGAGGACACAGCTGCTCAAAGGCTCTTTCAAGCAGATTCAGATAATAGGCTGAGTCAATGTCGCTGAAGCCCAATTCGGCAGGATACAGCTGTTTACCTTTAACAACCCATATGTGGCCGCCTACACCGCCTTCCACAACGCGCCTGCCAGAACGAATGCAAAACGCGAACAGTGATTGATCGTACCCTACGTTGTCGACACCGCCGTCACGCCAACGAGAACTGCGCACCAAAGCCTTGTATCTTTCAAAGAGCATACGCACCGCCTCCAAGGATTTGTGAAACTCTTGCTGGCTTCTTGCCTTGCCAAGTAGCCGTAGAGCCTCATTCTGCGCTTTCCTGACGATTTCAGGCGTATCCGTTCTTATACAGTCAAGGCCTTTAACTTTGAGTTCCCCGTTCACCTTTCGCCCAAAATAGCGTTGAGGAGAAGCCAAGACAGAGCCTCTGTTCTTTGAAAACACAACCCAGTCGTAAACTGCTTCTTCCTTAAGTGTGAGTTCTGTTACTTCGGAGACTATTTTCAAAACATGAGCTACTTCTTCCTTCGAAAGCGGGGAACAATCATGCTTCTGAACAAATAGGCTGTCCACTATCACATGCACCACTCTGTACCCTTCGGCGTCAAGTGCCTCGATCGCCTTCTGCACCGTGTATCTGGCAAGAGCAGTCACACACTCATATGCCTCAATTTTACCGAATTTCGCATTTCTAAAACCAAGGTATCCGAACGAAGCCACAAGAAGCCATTTGATTGCCTGCTGTCTTAACTCCAGTACAGGGTTATCCGAAGATTGGGCCAGCCTTTTTAGCTGGTCTCTTCTTGAAATAAGCCACTCAAGCGACTCGGGAACAACTCCTTTACGAGAGTCTTCGATTTCGTGCAACGTGCCAGGTACAGGTCTTTTACTCTTAGCCAGTGGATCGTTTACAGTTTCTGGTGAGACATTCCATCTGACTATAAGCGAAGGGTACATTGAAGAAAAGTCCAGCTGGGCAACATTGAAGAACACGTCTGCACGGGGCCTGAGCAACATGCCTCCTCTGTCATGATTCAGCAAATCTACAACAGTCTTATAGCCTTCCAGACGAGGAGGACTGTCGGGCACAAGCCACCTCCTCTTATAGGCAATTTTCGCCTCATTACTTGTAAGAGGTTTCCCTATGGAGGCGTCTGCAAGGAGGCGTAACGGCGTCCACGAGACACGACTCCATTCAACAAGTCTAACAAGCTCATCGTCAACGTGGGGGCCACCCGGTCTGCTCCTATCGAGAAGAACAGGAGAATTGGCGGGCTCCAAGCCCGCTTCATATAACAGGCCAGCATACGGTTTCGGAAACATCAGCACATCTATCTCCCGGATTTCTTTCATATATGAGGAAAGCCTGCACACATCTTCACCCCTAACAGAGAACCTTTCACCCGCATGCTCCACGAGCATATCGAAACGATCAGGTCGCGAGCCGGTCGCTGTAAGCGTTGTTTCACCATACCAGTCGAAGAACCTTATTTCTGCACGCGAATAGGCTGGCTGCTCGTATTCTATGAGCTCACTGTTTTCCAAAGGCTTTGCAACCGAATCACATACCTCTAGCTTCGCCGTAGACGGGTACCCCAAACGCCAAAAAACCTGTGTAAACGGATCAGGAAATCTGTTATAGAACTGGACCGCACGGCTACGCTCAAGCATTTTCTCAACACGACGGCAAGACTTGTAAGACGTGAACTCTATGTGCGCAATTTTCCCTTGCGTGGTGTACCATGGGGGCTCAAACCAGTTTTCAAAGCATTTTTCAACGTCTTCTCGCACTACATCATCGTGTTCAAGCAGCTGGGTTACCAGATCGTATCTGGCGGCTCTGAAATACAGGGGAAAGCAAACATCTTTAAGTCGAAGGATCTGCCTGTGTGCTCCGTCAGATAACACGATTTTCACCCCCCTGTCATCGGCCAAGATGTCGAGAACCCAGCCTCTGAACAAATCTGGTCGACTCCGACAAACGCTCTGCATTCGGCGTTCAACAATGCATATAATTCCAGATGAGCAGACCCATCCGTCTTGCACTTTGAAACAATTCTAACAGGTCGACTCTGAGCCGAAGGAGCAGCCCATCAGGTTCAGCTCAGACACTATAAACGACACTATGTCCGAGTATTCAGCCAACCTATTTTTGAAGTTGGAGCCCAAGTGTCCAGAAGACCTGTCCACTCTTAGCAGCACTCTGGTTCCTGTTTCCTCCAGCCTCGCAGCAAACTTGAAAGCGTGCGCGGGATGAACACGGTCATCTGCCGTGCCAGTGTATATCAGCGTGTCAGGATAGTGTCTTGCTTCTAGGTTATGGTATGGGGAATATTTGGCGAGAAAAGCCCTGTCCCCGGGGTTTTCGGGGTCACCGTACTCCGGAACCCAGAGCGCCCCAACATATAGCCTGTGAAAGCTGAGCATATCGAGGACCGGGTACCCTATTACGGCCGCGTCAACGAGTTCAGGTGTCCGAGTGAGCGTAGCTCCTACAAGCAGACCGCCGTTGCTTCTTCCCATGCAGACGACTCGGGCTCCGAGCCGCTTATAGTGGCGCAAAATCGCGGCAAAGTCGTCGAAGACGTTGGTTTTCTGCTCACGCATTCCAGCAACATGCCATTCCTCACCGTATTCGCCTCCGCCACGCAGATTGCAGACCGCCACGGTCGCTCCCGCCTTAACGAGGGCGGCGAAAAGCGGGTTGTATTCGGGTCCCATTGTAACCCCGAATCCTCCGTAACCGTATACCACTGTTCTTCCCGATTGCTCGCCCAGTTGAAACGCATGCACTCTGATGCCGTTGTTCGAATCAACGAACACGTCGGAAACAGGGAAACCGTCTATCTTTCTCCGACTGACGTCCCTGAGTCCTGAGTCCAAGACCTGTACTGCGTACGGAGTTGTGAAACCCGAAGTTCCAAGCACTATCTTTGATTCGCAAGACGATGCGGAAACCATGCTGACTGCCTCGTCAGCGGGAAATTCCTGCACGACGGCGCCCGAGGTGTCGAGTTCAACAAATCTAGCCGCTCCATGCTCCGAGTAGGCGACAACTATTCTTGAGTCGTCCATGACCGCGCCCAGCATTGGCTTGGACGCGACGTGTATCGCAATTCCGTCTCTGAGTATTCTTCCATTGCCTTCTTTTACCCATATGTACAGGCAGCCGTCTATCATGTTGAGTGGGACAGCGAGTCTGCCAGACTCAAATCTCTTCCGCCAAGTTTCGGGCCTGTCCAGGTCTCCTATGTATACCGAGCTTGAGCTCCAGCCATAGCGAACGTTCACCATCGCGGTCGAACCATCTGTGGATGCCTTCATATCGATCATTAGACCGGGATCAATACCGTCCCCGAAGACAACTTTTCCATCATATAGAACCCGGTAAAGAGGGGGTTTTCCTTTTACATCATCTTCCTGATCAAGCCGAACCACCTTGAAATATCCTTGAGGAGTAAACATGAGGTCTGACAGATTTGTGTTTTCTCTGTGAATGAGGTCTAACTTTGGAATGCTGTATACGGAGAGTGTTCCCGCATCTGAGCCTGTTGAATGGTATACGGCCAGTCTTTTCCCTTCCGAGTCCGTCCTGAACCAGTGTATCAGTGCTTCTTCGCCCAGTAACGTCGAGTCAAAGAGCAGTGAGCCGTTCAGTTCTATACGGTCTCTATCCGACCTGAGAAGCGTAAGCACGCCTCTTTTACATGCCTCCACCTGTATCAGCTTGGGTTCTTTCAGAAGAGGTGTCAGGATTTCTGAAGTCAGTGCAGAACAATCACTCAGCTTGCGCCGACACTCTTTATCCCTGAAGTCAAACCATCTTTCCACATCAGGGCCAAGCGTTTCCATCCACGCGTAATAGTCACGCCCTCTGTCTGTTTCCAAATCAAGCACCCATATGCAGGCGGACACTGAAGACTATTCCTATGCGCCACTGCGAACAGGCTGCAACAGGAAATAGTTTATGAAGAGGATCCGGAATCCTCTGGACCCTGCCTTCTGGAGCCCTTGGCCTGATTAAGGAACCTGACGTCCGCCTTAAGCTTCTCGGCTTCTAGGTCAAGGCTGGAGGTGTCGACGTTGAATTCCAGAAGCTTGCACAGAGCCCTGATCAGAGCCTGCTTCTGCCTCGGGTGTGGTCTGGGCTCACCGTGGTCGACGCTGAGGTTAAACCCCATGAGCCCGTAGAGCGGCGCCATGGAGGCTATGACGTTTGCGAAATACGGAGCCATTTCAGCAGGGTGCTCCGCCAAGTCAAGGCGTCTTATTATCTGGCTTTCGGTTTTGGATGCGCCGAAAGCGTATACTCTGGAAGAGTCTAGGACTGGTTCAGTGGGTTCATCCGCCCATCTTGCGCCAATTGAAACAAGGGTTTTTACTCCCCACTTGCTTACCGCCTTCGTCAAAACCCTGTCACAGAATTCGTATACGTCGTTTCTCGGCGAGGCGTACCCTGTAAGCATAAGGATAGCATCGTTTCTCTTGGATGTTCTTTGCGGGAAGAGCTGGTACACTTCGTAGGTTGGCAGCGTTGCTATGGCGTCGTCGCCGACGTTTGCGAACTCTTCCATCACAGAGTTATAGTAGGTTGCTATCTTCTTGTTCTCTACGTTTTCTAGGATGAAGGCGGCGAGCTCCCTCGCCTGAGAGTACAACATAAAGTACTGTGGCAGCCCAGTTGACAAGGCGACTATCATCACCGACTCCTTTATGTGTGGCTCGTCATGTTCAACCCATCTTTCCCACATTCTGACCTTACACGTATATGCAGTATAATGGGGCGCCTAATATCGGTTACCTCGGTCTGGCATCTCACACAGCTTCCTTAAGTTACTGTAAACACAGGAGGAGAATGGTGACGTCGTGACGAACGATGACTTGGCAGTCTATGCGGAAAAAAACAAGGTGGGCTGGATATTTCTGAACGACCCTTCAAGACTGAACCCGATAAACACAGAGATGCTGCACGCCGTTCGAAAATGCTTGGAGCTTGCTGAGGAAAACCAAGATATCAGAGTTGTTGCAATAAGAGGCAAAGGCGTAGATTTCTCCGCTGGAGGCGACTTGGCCGCGCTCTCGAAGATGAGGGCTCAAGAATTCTTGGATTTTCATCTGGAAATGAACCGCACAGCCAAGGCAATGAACAGTCTGTCAAAGCCAGTGGTCGCCTGCCTGCACGGAAGATCCCTAGGCGGGGGAGCTGAACTGTCTCTCTCAGCAGACATCAGAGTGGCTGAAAAAGGGTGTTCCATTGGGTTCCCGGAGTTGAAACTGGGCTTAAACGCGGGCGCGGGTGCCAACGCGCTGCTTCCAGGCCTGATCGGCCGCGGTAGAGCGCTTCTGCTGACTTTCACCTCAGAAACCGTGGACGCAGACACTGCCGTGGAAATGGGTCTGGTAGACGCGTGCGTTGAAAAAGACGGGCTTGAAAGCTGGGTGCGCGGGTTTGCAGAAAAAGTATCTTCGATTCCGGCTGCTTCCGTCGCAGCTTTAAAGAAGGCGGTCTGGACTGGGACAGGCGTGGTAGACAGTTTCGCACTTGACTACGAGGCCGCCATCTTCGGGTGCCTCGGCTCTTCTGCCGAAGTCCATGAAAGAATTGAACGATTCCTTTCAAAGGGAAGAAGGTGATGGTGTACGTCGACCAAGTTTTACAGTGAACGGGAGCTGAGCCCCAAACGATACAAAGAGATAATGCGATTGAACACAGTGGTGTTCGGATACGGAAACCAAGGAAGATCCCAAGCCCTGAACCTAAGGGACAGCGGCTTTAACGTTTCAGTAGCCAACATCAAGGACTCCTACTTTGACAGAGCAACCAGAGACGGTTTCCGTCCACTACCCATCAAAGAAGGCGCCGGAAAAGCCGACATTGCTCTTATCCTGCTACCCGACGAAGTCGCCCCCGAACTGTATCGGGAACAGATTGAGCCGACTATAAAGAATGGGGCAACGCTTGTGTTCGCAAGCGGATACAACATATTCTACGGATTCATCAAACCAAAAAAAGGTCTTGATGTGATACTCGCGGCTCCCAGGATGATAGGCGACGGAGTGCGCTCCCTCTTCTTGGAAAACAAGGGGTTTCCAGTCCTGTGTGGCATCGAAACCGACCGCTCGGGTTCCGCAAAGCAAACCGCGCTTGCGCTCTGCAGAGGACTTGGCGCCTTTAGAAAAGGCGGATGCGTGCTCAAGTCAAGTTTCCGCGAGGAAGTGCTTACAGATCTGATGGGGGAGCAAGCGCTCGCAGGCTCTATGCTTTTTCTTACACGAGCCATTTTCGAGATAATGGTTGAAAACGGGGTAAGCCCGGAGGCGGCTCTTCTGGAACTATATCTCTCAGGGGAATACAGGGAGGTTTTCGAGAGAGCTGCTGAACACGGCTTATGGGAGCAGCTCAGATATCATTCAACCACCAGCCAGTTCGGACAGCAGACCAGGGGACCGCGCTTAGTGAGCGAATCCGCCAGAAGAGAGCTGCTCAAAATAATGGACGAAATAAAAAGCGGGTCATTCGCTGACGACTGGGAACACGACCGCAGCCGGGGGTACCCTCTGTTCAAAAAGGTCTGGCAGCAGAACCTCAGCCACCCCATGTTAAAGCACGAACAGAGACTTTTGAAAAGGCTCAGAAGATCCTCCGAGCGGCGAGCTTAGGCGCCTGCGTAGAGTATTGTTCGCCCGAATCCCAGCATCACCGCTAGCACAGTGAGGCCCAACGCGAGAGCCATAATTCCGAAGGTGTACCAGTCAAGCTTCGTGAACAAGATCGGGTTCATGTATGTGCGCTTATTGTACGCTCTGAAAGCTCTTGTGTCAGCTGAGATAGCGGTGTTTTTCGCTCCTCTTAAAAGAAATATCATCACCGGGACAATGCTTGCGAACAGTGCCACCGCATAGTATATTGCGCGCATAAATCTGTTAGAGCTAACACCTAGACCGCGCATCAGCTGCGCTTTGACAGACAGGTCTAGGGCGTCAAATATGCGTGGAATCGTGCGCATCGCCACGATTAATGCGAAAGTAATGGATATCGGTATACCCACTTTGTTGAGTGCCCGCAGGATTTCAGAGGGGGTGCTTGTCAGAACGAGTATGAGAGCCGCCAAAAGCACAGCAGTGAATCTCATGGAGATTTGAAGGCCATATATGATGGCCTGAACGGTCAGCACCTTTTGGAAGCCGAGGATGTTAAAGTAGCCGGGCCACGTCCATATAGTTTGGAAGTGTGTTGTGTTCATCGCTATGGTCAGAACGCTGAAAGGCGTGTACGGGGCAAAACTCTGAACCGCGCCGATCACGGTTATAAATATAAGGAGAACTCCTAAGGCAAGTTTTCTCCGCCCGTTTACAAGTGTGAGATAACTAAAGGCCAAAATTAGTGTAACAATGGCCCCTATCCACCATATCGCTATTGCGCTGATCGTTGTAACAACGAGTCCCAGAACTATTTTGGTGACGGGATTCAACCTATAGTAGAATGTTGTTCCCTTTTCAAACCTCGTTATTTCCATGAACCCCGTTAGGCCTATGGCCCCGAATATCACGATGAGCGGCGCTGAATAACCGAAAAGCACGAAAAGCCAGCTCAGAACATTGACGAGTAGAGTCGACAGAAGAGTCATCTATTCTTCCCTCAACAGGTAGTCGGTTGGTGGGGGGATACCGTATTGTTCTGAAGACGCGAACACCTGTTCGGGCACGCCTTCCAAAACTTTCTTACCTTCCGAGAGAACTATAGCGCGGTCAGCGTGCCTGTAAACGAACCTGGCGTCATGTGTAACAACCACAAAACTGTAGCCGACGCTTTTTAGCCCCGCAACTTCCTTCCCGAGAGCCTCCCTGTGATAGAAGTCCTGGCCGGACGTAGGCTCATCCATCATTATAACTTTGGCCCCTGACGCAAGAGCCGAACCCATCGCCACTCTACGGCGCTGTCCAAAGCTCAGTGCGAGCGGGTCGCGGTCTTTAACCTCTTCCAAGGAAAGAATATGCATCAGGTAGTCCACTCTCTCACGCCACTCCTTAACCTTGTGTTTTTTAGGCGAGTAGGCTAGTTCTTCGTACACCGTCTTAGATACAAGTGTAAGGTCAAAGTTTTGGGGTACGAAGGCAAGATACCTTCCCCGTTCCTGTATTCTGCTGGTCGACAGATCGGTTCCTGCCACCTTGAGGCTCAGCTGTACATTCAGCTTCCTGTCAGTGAAACCCACCAAAGCTTTGAGTAGAGTAGATTTACCCGCGCCGTTTCTGCCCATAATTGCCAGCACCTCTCCTTTACCCAAAGCCAGAGACGCGTCAAGAATAGTTCTCTCAGCCGACGAAACCACAGTAGACGCGTTCATTATCTCCTCTGAGGCTCTATATCTTTCGGGTTTTGGCAGTTTTAGGCCTCTTCTCTTAGCTTCAAGAACAACCTTGTCCAGATCAGTCGAGGTTATCCCCAGCTGCTTGGCCACAACATAGTGCTCTGGGACTTCGACTCCTGCAGCCATCAACTCATCCAAATGGTCAAGTATTTTCTCTTTTTCCAGGTCGAACACGATCTCTCCTTTGTCAACCAACACTATTCTGTCAACAAACGGGAGAACACGCTCAACCTTGTGTTCGACCACAATCATCGTTTTACCCTTCATCTTCCGCATCAGCTCAAACACTTCTTCTGTTCCCTGAGGATCAATGTTCGACGTCGGCTCATCCAAAATCAGTATCCTCGGCCTCATGGCAAGAACGGCCGCCATCGCAACCCTCTGCAACTCTCCACCCGAAAGAGTATATGTCTCACGTTCAAGAAGACCCCTTATGCCTACAACATCTATGGCTTCGGAGACACGCTTTGATATCTCTTCGGGAGTCATGCACAGATTTTCCGGGCCGAAAGCCACTTCCTCCTCAACCTTGTAGTTCAACACCTGGGTTTCGGGATCCTGCAAAAGAGTGCCTACGGTTGTGGAAAGTTTGGCAAGAGGTGTCTTTGACACCGGCATCCCATAAACGTAAACCTCTCCTCTGTGGGTCTGAGGATCGATCTCTGTTATGCCGGGGAAAACATGTGGAATGACCCCGTTGATGCAGTTGACGAGTGTAGACTTACCCGAACCCGATTTCCCTGTAACAAGTATGGCTTCACCTTCCCGTATTCCGAAACTTTCAACTTCTATCGCAGTCATGAAGCTACCTGGATAAGAGTGGTAGAGATGATCCACACTTACAGCCTGTTCAGTCTCAATCTTGGGTTTCTGAATTTCCGTTTTTGTTTCTTCCAAGACTGGTCCCTTATCCTTATCCCTAATGTTTAAAAAATATAAAAAATGGGGGTTAGACGGCCCGGGAGATTCTTAGGCCTGCGAGTGCTGCTATTATCCCTACTACGACATCCATAGGTATGAATTCGACTATAGTGAACAATATCCTGCTCCAGTCAACCACTCCGCCGTACAGGAATGGCGCGATGAACCCAGTGTAGAAGAGCGGGTCAGGGAAAGC
>JAVZLA010000042.1:0-13552 GCA_038883995.1 Thermoprotei archaeon
GGTTACAGCTCTGTCGACTTTTTTGGCTGGCTCACCCGACTGGTGGATGATGCCGCGCCTCAGCTTAACGAACCTTGAACGCTCAGTCGTGAGTTTACCTCTTATGGAGATTTCAACGCCTTCGGCTCCGGATTTGAGAACAGAGTCCAGTGAAGAAAACACTATGCGCTTGTGGCGTAGTCCTCTCTCAAGGTAGAGTCTTATCCTGTACGCCATCACCGTGGCGTTGAGTTCCGGAACGTCCACCGGTTTGACTTCCACCTGAGGGTTCTCAAGCTTGAACTCCTGCTCTAAGAGAACAGACAGGTCTTTGATTGAGCTTCCACGTTTTCCGATTATGATACCCGGCTTCTCGGCGTATATCACGACCTGGTGGCCGAGCGGAACCTTGCTGACGGTTACCCCGGCGTAGCCGGCCTTCCTGTAAAGCTCCTCTATTCTTTCGCCAATCATTACGTTACGCTTTGTCTCAGACACAAACTGTTTTTGAACTGTTACCATTCTAGGATTTTACCTCTTTTACGCACACCTCAATATGTGTGAGGATCTTACGCTTAAGGCTCATGCGGCCCATCGCGCGCGGAAACTGGCGTGGAACAGCCCTCGCCTTGTGTGCGGCGGCGTGCACTATCACAAGTGACTCTGTGTCCAGGTTTTTCTGCGACGCGTTGTTTTCGGCGTTAACGAGGACTCTCAGCGTGGCCTTCGCCGCCTTAACAGGGTATCTTCCCGCTGCTCCGCCTGTGCCTCCTAGCGAGCGGCGGTGAGCCACCTTATCCCTGTAGGTTCTGAACTGAACCGGCACCTTCTGTTCCGAAATCTGTTCAAGAAGCTTCTTCGCGGCTTCAACCTTAAGCCCCACGAGCGCCCGGCAGAGGTTGACGCTCTTCTTAAACGAAACAGGCTGGTCCCGTGCGCTGGCCAACGCCATTGTGGCCGGGTCGTAGTCCCGTAGCGAGTATCCGTAGTGAGGCAATTATGGTACCCCGGCGTTCAGAGTTAGAGGATAAAAAAGCTTTGCGACGGTGAAACACCACTTCTATTTGAGCGGAACATACATGCTCGAACGTGTGGCGCGCAGTCCCGGCTCGCCGTGCGTCACCTTCTTGTTGGTTATCGCGTACTCTCCGAGCGCGTGCCCTATCATTTCGGGTTTTATTTCGACAGGAATGAACTCTTTGCCGTTGTGAACGTTCAGCGTGAGCCCAACCATTTCCGGGAGCACGATCAGCTCCCTGCAGTGGGTTCTGAGCTTGCCTGCGCCTCCGTTCTTCTTGGCTCTTCTGATCTTCTCTATGAACGAAGCCTGATCGGGTTTGATCCCTCTTCTAAGAGACCTGCGGGCGTGGGCTGGCAGAATGCGGACCAGCTCATCCATGCTCATGGCCTCCAGTTCTTCGAGCGTCTTACCTCTGTAACTGAATTTGAGCGCTTCAGACATTAGTGCGGTTTACACCCCCGTGATACAAAAGCGTTTCCCGCTAGATGAGGAGGTAAAACGAAAACCAGTTTAAAGAAAAACGACAGGCAACGGGGAAAATCGGAGAAAGAGAGAAGAGCAGACTTTTTCCTTCCGTTTTGTCTATCTTCTACCCGCTCTTCTCGCCGCTATGTGGCCCACTTTTCTACCCGGAGGAGCGTTGCGGCTCACGGACGTGGACCTGCTCACAGACGGATGATTGCCTCCTCCATGCGGATGGCTAACAGTGTTCATGGCAACCCCACGCACACGCGGGTACTTCCAGGGCTTCGCCTTCGAAAGATGGTATCTTGCGCCGGCCTTCAGGAAGGGTTTCTCGATCCTACCGCCCGCCGCAGCCACGCCGATCGTGGCCCTGCAGCCTGAGTCGAGTGTCTTCGTCTTCCCCGAGGGAAGAGACACAACCGCCCCAGACTCGGTGTGAGATATCAGCGTACAGTATGCGCCAGAAGACCTTGCAAGGGTTCCCCCGTCTCCTGGTCTGAGCTCCACGTTAAACACCTTGGAGCCGTCCGGTACCTGCGAGAGCGGAAGCACCGATCCCACCGTGGGCTTGGCAGATGGGCCGAGCTCCACTTTGGCTCCCACGTGGATGCCGTCGGCGGCGACCGTGTAGAAGCGGGAGGAGCCTGATGCCAAGAGGGTGAGGGGAACGCCTCTGCCCGGGTCGTGGACTATTTTCTCCACAGTGTACTCAACTGTGTCCTGCAGGACTGCAGGATACTTTGCCGGAGCCTCCCTCTTCCATGTTGGGCTGGTGAACACAGATGTCCCACGCCCCTTTCTCTGACCCAAAATCGGTTTACCCATATTCTACCACCTTTTGTCTTGTACACCTATCCCTAGAGTATCCCCAGCCTTGTCGCGATTTCCTGCGCCTTGAAAGCCGGGTCCAGTTTTATAAACGCCTTCTTCTGGTTGAGCGGCGAGTTCAGCGTCCGCACCTTTGAAACCTTGACGTCGTAAAGCTGCTCAGCAGCCCTTTTGATCACATGTTTGGCTGCCGCTCCGTCGACGATGAATGTCAGCGTGTTCTGTTTTTCTATCATGCCTATGGTTTTTTCCGTCGCAAGAGGCCTGATCAGGATTCTGTACGCCTGTAGCGCCGCCTCAGTCCTCTGTTTCTCCTGTTTCTGACGCTGCTGCCCGCGTCTACGGCCGCCTCTCTGAGGCTTCTCAGAGCTTTTGGCCGCTGCCGCGGAGGCCTTCGACGTATCGCTCTTCTTTCTTTGCCGGGGCTTCTTCTCCGCTACGGCTGCGGCTTCCTTTACGGGCGCTTCGGCTGTACGTGTACGCTTGGAGGACGCCTTCTTACGCGGTGTGCTCTTCGGTTTCGCTGAAGAAGTCTTCCCGGACTCTTCCTCTGCCTGTTCGTTTACCTTTGTTTCTCCCTTGTCTTCGCTCACTGTTCACCCGCACCTCCAAGAGCTCTTATCGATGAAACCGACCAAACGGTAAGTCTGCCGGGCACGCCTCCGGGAGCCAGGTCGAGCACGCTGAGCTTGGATACGGGCACAACGTCTACGCCCGGGATGTTTCTGAAAGCCTTCTGAGCCGGGCAACTTGAAGAAACCACGACAAGCGGCCCACGTGCGAAACGCGTCTTTCTACCACGCACTTTCCCCACTCCCGCACGGATCTTGTATGAGTGTAACACTCTGTGTAAGTCGGGTTCCAAGCCCAGCCTGGAGAACAGGTTAACCGCGTCCACGGTTTTGTCTATTTTTTCAACGTCGTCCACCACGACCACTGGTAAAGCTGAGACCTTTTCGGAGTCGAATCTGTGGCCTCTTCGTGAAACGGCAAGGGTGTCGGAGGTGGCTGCGATTGCGCTTGCAAGCGCAAGGTGCTTCTCCTTGAGGTTGACCCTTTCATGGATCACAGTGTCCGTGCGCTGCAGATGCGGCTTGTAGCCTCCTCTCGCCATCGGAGCGAACCCTGCTCTTCCGCTCGAGTGGCGTGGCAGACGCGCCATCTCCCTGCCTGTGCCGAAGCTTTCAACGGAAACACGTTTGCCGGCCAAAGGGTCTCGTCCCTTGGGCTGAAGCCTGCCCGTGAACAGGGCGTGGAACACCTTTCGTATGAGGTCTCCTCGAACAGGTGTCGCGAAAACAGGTGGCAGGTTCACCTGTTCAGCGGTCTCCCCTTCAAGAGAGTACACGCTGCACTTGCGGTCTAACGCGGTTTCAGCTTGTGTCGCATTCATGGCGGGTTATCACGCACACTATACCGTGTGAACGTATTCCAGCTTCGGGGGCTCCTTCGGAAGCCGTTTATAAGCTCTGACAGACTTTCTGAGCACAACCAGCCTTTTCGTGGCTCCGGGAACAGAGCCTTCAACCACTATGAGCTTGGAAAGCGGGAGACCATAGTGTTTGAACCCGGCCTTCGGCGTATACGGCTTGGCGTCCGAGGCCACTGAGATAATCGCTTTGTTGTAGTCCACGCGGTTATGGAAGCCCATCTGGCCGGCCCTGGGCACAGAGGACATGACTGCGCTCGGAGTGAGAGGCGAATCAGAGCCCGGTCCCCTCTTCGTTTTCTTCGCCTTCTTCTTCTGAATTATCTTTATGCCGAACCTCGCCACGGGTCCCTCGTATCCCTTCCCTCTTGAGACTGCTACAGCGTCAACGAACTCGGGGGGCGAAAAGACGTCGGACACATCTATTTCTTTACCCACTTTCTCTACGTAGGAGAGCTGGTCTGAGAACTTCCCGCCCAAAGGTATCTCAACGAGCTCGGGAGTCTTTTTCCCGAGGCCGGTCAGCCACGGCTGGGTGGCAACTATAAGTGAGGCTTTAACACCTTTCTCCTTTACCGTGTCGGATAACACGGGAGGATCCTTCTTCAGGCTCGAGAGAACGCGTCCGAGCTGCTTGGGAGTGTTTTTGGAGCGAATTTCGCCCAGAGTGATGTAGCAGCCTGTTTCTGAGACGCCGTAGACGCGTAGTGCGACAACGTGGACGGGGGGCGCCTCAAGCAGTGTTAGCGCCCTGAACACTTCTTTCCCGTATGTGGGGCTTGTTGGATAGTTGTCCACGATTATGCCGTGAGACATACCAACCTTGTACACCGGGAACCCCAGAAGCTTACAGTCTGCATGGTTAGCCCACGCTCTCACCCTTGGAACTATTGAGGCAGCCCTCTTCCTTGGCCTGACTCCAAGGGAGCCGTGGCGCGGAACACTCATCTTACGGTGACCCATTGTACAACCCTTCTTACAACTCTGAGAGAGTTGGCTGGCTTCAGCCAATCCATAAACATAAGTCTTGTCATTTCGCCGGCTTCGAAGACTACGCTTCAGCAAGAACCATCCGAAGCCGCGCAGGAAACCGGCTGCCGGAGCCGGGTACGCTACGCCTGAAACAAAACGGATGCTTCAGTGATGCATATATTGTCCCCGAAGCAAATGGGCTGTGAGCGAAGAAATGTCAGCAGGCTCCCAGCACGACCTGAAAAAACAGCTCCTCAGTCTACTGGAAACAGACGAGGAGCTCAGGCGCAAGATTTTCGAACTGATTGTTCCAAAGGAGCTTGCGGCGCTCACATCCGAACTTTCGAAGCTACGTAAAGACATGCTGGACCAGTTCCGGTCTGTGAACAAGCATCTCGAGCTACTGGATGAACGGTTCCTAACTATGGACAAACGCTTCGAAGCCATGAACGAGAGGTTCGAGGCAGTTGACAGAAGATTCGAAGCCATAAACCAGAGGTTCGAAGCCATGGACAAACGCTTCGAAGCCATGATCGGGGAGCTGCGGAGCCTGCGCATAGAGGTTTCGGCTTTGGGTGGCAGACTGGGGTTTGGGTTCGAAGACCTTGTAAGACAGACGATCAGAAGCTTCTCGGACGCCGACATCAAATCTGTGGAGCGGATTGAACTGTACGACGATTTGGGAGAGGTGTTCGGTCGGCCTGCTAAAATAGAGTTCGACGCCTATGCGTCAAACGGGGACAAGTTTCTTGTAGAGGTCAAAAGCAGCGCGAAAGTCGAGGACGTGCTGCTTTTCGCGAGAAAGGCAGCTTGGGCTGAAAGAAAAATAGGGAGAGCCAAGCTTGTTCTGGTGACAGCCTACATAGATTCGGACGCATATAAGGAGTGTAGCAGGCTGGGTATCAGATGCGTGGCCAGAAACATAGTTCCCGTAGAAGAGCCGGGCGGCGTGAACGAAAGTTCGCGTGCCCCTCGGGCAGAGTAGCCCAATGAGAAGGCAGCGGTGAACTCTAGGCAACGGCTATGTTGGATGCCTAACGTTTTTCATTTGATTTGATTTGAATTGAATTGAATTAAGTGGATGAGTGGGTGGATGGATGGGAAACGCCGGTTCTCGGGGACCCGTTGCGGAGCCGCCGAGCCGTGCGCACTCTGTTCGACGGTTGCCTTCCAAGATGTCCTCGCCAGGCGGCTTGGTTAAGATGGCTCCCGCTAAATCATGCAAAAATCTCGAAGTATCCCCGTGTATGCTTCGAGCACGCGGCCAAGCTGGCTCAAAGGAACATATTCGTCCGCAGAGTGGGCTACGGCTTCCACGCCGGGCCCATATGTGACGGCTGCGCTTCCCATTTCCCTGAAGAACACCCCGTCGTCTCTTCCAGTGGAAAGCAGCAGCCTCGGAGACTCTGTGCCAGTTTTCCGCACAGCCTCGAGACACTCCTGCACGTAGCTGGAGGTGGCAGGCGTGTACGAACCCCTCACAGCGGAAGTCACACTGAACTCGAGCTTTGAGCCCACCTGTTTCGCGCTCTTCTGTAAGCCGCTTTCGACTTCCGCCACCACCTGATCCAGGTCTTCTTCGGGAAGCGTGCGGCGGTCAACTGAGAAACTGAATTCGCCGGGCACAACATTATCCTTTTTGGACGCGGATTCCGCGAAGCCGCCCAAGTTCACCGTGGGGTGGACGCCCTCAGGCCACAGGGTGTCGAACATGGTTCTCCTGCTTTCGAGAATACGCTGATATTCGTTCAGGAAGACCACAGCGGTTTCTGCGGCTTTCACAAACGCGTTCACTCCGAGCCAGGGTGTGCTTCCGTGAACCTGTTTTCCGCCCACTTTAACGAGGCCTCTCACAATTCCTTTGTGGCCTATCTGTAAATGCGGATACGTTGGCTCAGCGATCAGTGTGCGCGCCGCGGGCTTGATCTGTGTGACGAGGAAACGGGATCCCACGCCACCCGACTCCTCGTCGGGTACAAAGGAGAACTCCGCCTTACCCTTGAGTTTCGACCTGTTTTCAGCCGCCCATCTGGCGCATCCGAGCATGCACGCCAGTCCCGCCTTCATATCTGTGGATCCGCGGCCAAACATTTTTCCATCCGTGACAACCGGCGCGAAGGGGTCTCTGGACCAGCCGGCTCCGGGAGGGACAACGTCGTAGTGGCCGTTGAAGTGGATTGAGGGCTCGCCTTCACCGAGCCAGGCATACACTATGGGCCGCGCTCTACCTCTATGTGCGGGTGAATACGGGTAATAGCTGTCGAGGAACTTTTCTGGGACGCTGAGTATCTTTGTCTCCAGGCCGGCGTCCGAAAGCTCTCCTTCTATGTATCGGGCGCAGTCGTAGTATTTGTCGCCGGGCGGGTTCACCGTGGGTATGGCGATCAGTTCTTCCAGAGCCTTCGTACAGTAGCTTTCGAAATCCTGTTCCACGTCTGCCTCAGGGGAACCCTCAGGAACCACCAATTCAGCGTTACGCATGTTTCGCAGACTTTTTCAGAACGCTTGCCGCAGGGTGAAGGTGGCTTGAGCCCATAGGTTTTTATGTCGCCTCATGTTTAAGGGCCAAATGTTTACTCTGCGTAGTGGAAGGCACGGCATAAGCACTGCTGCAGCCGTGGCTATCGTTGTAGTGGTAATCATAATTATCGCGGCAGCCGCGGTCGTGGTAAGCCAGAGAAAGACGCCCACCTCGTCTTCAACGTCTACCACGAGTTCGCAGAGTTCCGTTACAACGTTCACTTCAACGACGTCCAAGACTATTGCACCTTTAGCTCCCAAGAATTCCAGCGTGTTGGTGGATGATTCTTGGACCGCGGCCCCGGACGGACTCGACCCGGCCTTCGGCTTCTTTACACAGGATGACCCTGTAATATCCAGCGTGTTCCAGTCGCTGGTCGAAATGAACGGAACAAGCCTCACTCAGACTGTGCCTGTGATTGCAAGCGGATACACTGTCACGAACTCTGATAAAACGTATACCTTCAACATCAGGTCCAACATCACGTTTTCCAACGGCGACCCCGTGAACGCCTCCACTGTCTGGTTCAGCTATGTGAGAGAGCTTTACATGGGTCAGGCGGTAGGGTTCGTGAACTACCTTGGGCTCACGCTTAACGGCACAACCTTCTCAGACACCGGAATCGCGTTTCCATGGGGGCTACGCCACGCGCTTGCCTATGCGACAGGAAACAACGAGGTGCTTTCCAACACCACTCTCGCAGTGTCGTATCTCAATTCGATTCTGAGCAACTGGGCTCCGAGCTCCACCGTCACTCAGAAGCTCATGAGCTACCCGGATCAGGCGTACGTTGTAACCGGGCCCATGACCTTCCAGATCAACCTCCTCGTGAGCTACCCGTATTTCCTGACAGACATAGCAGCCTACTGGGGTGCTGTGGTTGACCCGGCTTTCGTGGATGCTCACGGCGGAGTGCAGGCTAACACCGCTAACAGCTACTTTGACAACAACGGCGGAATAGGAACCGGACCCTACGTGTTCAAAGGCGTGGGCTCGTCGCTTTCAGAGGTCACTCTCGTCAAGAACAGCCGCTACTGGGCTGTCGGAGTCAAAGGGCTTCCCCCGCAGGCTGAGCCAGCCCACATACCTGTCGTGGTAGTGGACTACGGTCTTTCACACACCGACAGAGTTGAAAACTTCGCTCAAAACCAGGCTCAGCTTTCACTTGTCAGCATACCGTTCTTCGGACAGATGTATGATTCATACCAGTATCGCTCCCAGTACACTTTCAGCCAGATTCTCAGAAACTATGGGCCCGACCCCGCTTTCTTCTATTTCTCATTGAACACTCAGAGGTTCCCCACCAGCAACAATGACTTCAGGCTCGCGGTTGTGCACGCGATAAACTACACGGCGATACTCGACCAGCTTTACGGCTACAACGGCACATCCTATGCACAGGAGTTCTACGGTCCCATACCTCCGTCGTTCCCGCTGTACAAGCAGGTGGCGTTACCCAACTACCAGTACAACATCAACCTGGCAGCCAGCTACCTGAACAAGAGCCTCTGGCAGATGGGCTACACGGTCACAATGCCGAACGGAACGGTGCTCGGCAACCCAAAGGACCCAACTTTCCCAGCCATGTCCATCACAGCGATCGCCCCCATATCGCCGAGCACGCAGACAGAGCTTGAAATCATAATGTCCGGGCTCAACCAGCTTGGCCTCCAGTTCTCCGTTAAACCGGTGACAGCCACAGTCTGGCACCTAGAGAAAACTCAGCCTTCGACCACGCCCAGATTCGTTCTATTAGGCTGGATAGCCGACTGGCCGGACCCTTACAACCAGCTTGCCGAAGTGGCTTGGACCACGCTGGACCAGAGGCCCGCGTGGATGAATGTGACGGCCATCAACAACATACTGTACCAGATATCTTTCCTCACCAACAGCACCCAGCAGGTAAAGGAGCTGAAATACGTTTACAACTACACCTACTGGTATGCGCCCTACGCGTATATGCCTGACCCAGACCTCTACCTGTTCGTTCAACCATACGTTCACGGACTGGTCTACAACACGGTGTACGAATACACGTATAACACCATCTATTACTCAAACTGAAGACCGAATGGGCTCCAGCATCCCACTTCTTTCAGATGGTTGACTGCGGAGTGTTCAGAACCGGGTTGGCGATAGCCAAAGTTCAGGGCCTAAAATCCGTCTCCTGCCTTACGCCAGCTTAAGCAGCGGTCTCCTGGAGAAGGCTATGGGTTCGCCAACGAGTATCCATTATGCTTTTTTTAAAAAAATTCAAACATGCTTGGGCTAAGATGGCTGGGTGACTAGATTTTCCGAGAGTCGGCTGGAAGAAGCGGAACGAATGAGCTTCCACCTGTACTCCTCGGAGCTAAGCTAACAGAACAGAGTAGTCTACTCTATCCCGGTCAAACTAACGGCTATACTTGGTTTACGTCCTCGGTTAACCGTTAAGTGTGTCAACATGGCTCAGCCACGTAGCAATGAATCTTATTGCAGGGGCTTCCTCCGATTACATCGCCCGAAATAATACATTAAGCTCAGACTTCGAATATAGAACAAGAGTTCTGTCTGATTTAAAGAGAGTTGCTAACTAATCTTTAGCGGCCGTCGGCGTACGGCTTCATGGTAGTGTGAAAACTTGAGAAGAGGGCGCATGCGTTTAACACGCCGCAGAAAGGGTATCAGCGAAATAATTGGAACGATGGTGCTGATAGCTCTGACCCTGGCGGTGGGGTTCTTCACTTGAGGGTGGGTGAATCTACAGGCTTCTCAAAATGAACAGGTTCTTTCCAACACGGTGAACCAGAGATTTCTTATAGTCGACGTCAACTTCAGCCTGAGCCACCCTTCAAAATTCACGGTATGGGTTTACAACAGCGGGCCGGAAACATCGTATATCAGTGAACTCACAGTTTACAATTCGACCTGGAGCTATTCGACAACAGACTTGGGAACCGTGCGACAAGCCAGCTGTGAGACATGTGTTGCTGTTCAGTCTGAAACTTTGGCTAGCCTGAACCTGAACGCCGGCACAGCGTTCCAGGTGGGTGCCGTATATACTTTCGAAGCTGTTGGAGAATACGGTTACACGTACACGTATCAGGTGGTGAGATGAAATGCGTCTTAGAGCACGGTCAGGAAGACGCCGTGCGATTTCAAGCGTGCTGGGTGCTGTCCTGTTTTTCGCAATACTGTTCACGGCGGGTTTCGGATACTTCGTGTCAGTTGAACACGACGTTCAAACAGCGCAGAATTCAGCTACTCAGACACGTAGCCAGCAGTTTATTGTGACAGGAATACAAACCAAGCAGGGAGACCTCGGAGTGTTCGTGAACAACACAGGCCCGGTTGAAATACTGGTGGAAGCGGTCATCGTTTCAACGGACACACATCAAGTTCTGGCAGCAATCACACCGCAGAAGCCGTCAGGTTCTCCTCTGCCTCTCGCCGTAGACTCAGGTCAGAGTTCTCCCGTCATAAACACCGGCTTGGTTCCAACGCTGAGCCAACCAGGCTCATATGTTATTGAAGTAATAACTTCTGACGGGGCCACCGCTGTGGCCCTGTATCCGGCCGCTTTAAGCCCTCTTCTCTCACGTCTGTCGGGCGTAACCCAGGGACTTGGATCCATATTCATAGACTTCAACTCGTTCAAATTTTACTACGACCAGCAGTATGCGTTCGGAGACGGGTTCCAGGTAAACGGATACTATGGGTTCGAAATACCCAACGGCATGGACTCGATCTTTCAGGGAACGTTTACTAACCTTGACCCTCTCAGACGTAACATAACCATAACAGAGCAGTCAGCACTCTACCTTGGAGCAAGCGGAGGCGGCGGACCGGGAGCCGAGGCTTTCTACATTGTAGGAAACCTAGTCAATGTTGCGGGTTGCACCGCCGGAGGAGGACCGGGTCCAAACATACCGGGTCCAAGTCCCAACCTTAACGAGCAATGTGTTGCAGCCTACGCTTACACGAAGCCGATCACAATAGCGTACGGTCAAAGCGTGACGCTCAACTTCAGTGCCCCAGCACCCGGAGAGTGCGTGGGACCATTGGCAAACCAGGCGTGCCCTCAAGCAAATAACGCTGTTTCAGGAGACGTGCCGGTGTTTCTGCTTCTCTTCGGACGCTACAGTGACGGGACGCTTTTCGGCCAAAACATCCCGTTCGTTTCAACCTACGGTACAAGCGTAGCAATATGTAACGCCAATCCTTATCCTCTCAACGCTAAGGCAGGCCAGTTAGTTACGTTTTACTTTTTCACTGGAAGCGCTAATCAGTGCGCACCGAACTCGGCTCCAGGTCATGCGCAACCTTTCCTGAACCCACCTCAAATTTTCTGGGTGTCTCCAAACGGTGTTACGACTGATGTCACAGTAACCACCTCTACAACGTCGGCGACTTTCGAAGTTCCATCAGACGTTCCACCAGGTTACTATTACGTGTACGCCTACGATGGAGTTAACGCCGCTTACGCCGAAGTGTATGTCTTTAACTAGCTTCTTGCACTTAAGGCGGCTGCCTGAAACATGTGAAACTGCGGGTGGTTGATTGATGGGTACTGTATACGATGGGAGAGCCATATCCGGCTGACCGAGAGACAAACCAGTGTAAGAAACATGGTACCCGTCGCGCGTAGGTCAATCAAAAACCAAGCCCAGGACTTGCAGAGCCTGAGAGCACTCCAGAAGTGGAAACGCCGTGCGCGACGGCACTCTTATAACAGTCTGTAAAGTGGGTCTTCCAGCTTTGCGCTTCAGTTGTTGTCCCACAAGGCGAATGCTTTCAGCGTCGGCTGCTTCGACAGGCTTTACGTCGTCGGTAGGCGGCTTCTGATTTGTCCCGGCCGGTTGAAGGTTCAGATTCCCAAAGGGGCGCCGCCCAAGGCAGCTGGCTCAGAGTTCTTTTCACGGTTACAACTAAGCGTGCGGCACTCTTCGGCAGACTGTATCTTGCGATAGGCGTGGTTTTCCCTGTTGTTCTCGGAGTGGTGCTTGTGAGCAGAGCCGCAGCCGGCCGCGTTGTTGCCGCCGAAATTTTTCCTCTGATAATCCCTGTTTTCGCGGTGATGGCGAGTATGGGTGGGCTCATGGTTTATGTGAGCGACAGGTCGCATGGGGTTTACGAGTATCTTCTCTCATACGGTGTGAACATATACGATATATTCGGCTCGGTTCTGGCCTCGTCGCTCGTGTTGGTCTCGGTTTCTCTTGCAGCGACCTCCGCGGCGACGCTGGGGTTTCTGAGCCTAGAGCACATTACGCTTCCACAGCAGACGGTTAAACTTCTCCTGGTGTACTCTATCCCCGTAGGCTACGCCGCTTCAGCCTTCATGACCGTAGCAGGAGTGCTATGGTCGTCGCTAACCGTTAGAGTTACAGGAGTAAACAGCCCCGTTGGGATAGCTCCTCTTTTAGGCGTGGGCCCGATCCTCCTGGTTCTCCTAGCCAGTGAAGCATCGGGGTCTCTGGGTTCGCTTACAGTGGCTGGCGTGGGTACGGCTGGTATAGTGGTGGCTACAGTCGGCTTGATCGTTTACGCAGGCCGCAGGATGAGCGCGGAGCGGCTTCTTTCAGAGGCGTAGCAGATGGCGAGAAAGCAGGTGACAGGACTATGAACGCTCCAACTGGGCGCACGAGCAAAGCGGACGGGGAAGAAGCCGCGGCGGGAGGAGAGCCGTTCCTAGAACTAAGAGACCTAGTGTCCGGCTACTATGGACGTAGAGTCATCGACGGAATATCTTTCAAGTTGGAGGAGCCCGGCGTATACGTTGTCCTAGGCGCAAACGGAGCCGGTAAAACCACTCTTTTCCGCACGATCGCAGGCATCCTGAAACCCATTCAGGGCGAGGTAAAGGTATGCGGAGAGCCCTCTACGTCGCGTTCCGCGAAGCGTCGCCTCGAGTATGTGTCACATATGGAGGGGATACCGGAGGGCATGCGCGTAGGCGAGGGGCTCGAGTTCTACGCCAAAATGAACGGGACCACCCCCCAGGGGCTGGAAGGAGTTGTGGAACTCCTGAACCTGGGGGAGCTTTATTCGAAAACGTTTTCGTCGCTCAGCCAGGGTCAAAGAAAGAGGGTTTCTGTTGCCAGAATATTCCTGCGGCCCGCTGAAGTCTACCTTCTGGATGAGCCGACCGCAAACCTGGACCCGAAAGTGGCTAGAGAGGTCAGGCAGCTTGTGCTGGGGTTTGCGAGCGAAAAGGTTGTCCTCTACTCGTCGCACAACCTGCTTGAAGCAAGGGAGATCGGCTCAACGGTGATAGCAATCAAAGAGGGCAGACTATACGCTTTCAAAAAGATATCTGAACTTGAAACAAAGGGGTACAGGGTTGCTGTAAGAACAG
>JAVZLA010000043.1:0-12953 GCA_038883995.1 Thermoprotei archaeon
CCGAAGCCTGCTATGCGTATTCCAATTGAACCAAGATGGCTTTGATTTGGAGTCTGTCAATTCACGCATCCATTCAAACCTGCAGAAACACATCGACAGAATCATGGAAATAATACGGATACCCAGTATAGCGGCCGAAAACCCGGAGGGAGTTGACCGATGTGCACGTTACCTGGAGCGCTGGTTTTCCGAAATAGGGTGCTCCAAGACCGAAATATTTGAAACCGAAGGCTTCCCGGTTGTGTACGGATACTACGATGCGCAGGCGCCAAACACAATCATTGTTTACCTGATGTACGACGTAAAGCAGGTTTCGGGTGAGACTTGGACCCTGACTTCAGATCCTTTCGAACCGCGCCTTGTTCAGATGTCTCCCTTTGAGTCTGTGCTTGTTGGACGTGGAGCAACGAACAGCAAGGGGCCGCTTGGCGCGTTTCTCAATGCTGTTCAGTCGATAGTGGAAACAGGTCAAAGGGTTCCTGTGAACCTTAAGTTTGTTGCAGAAGGAGAAGAGGAACTAGGCAGCGCACATCTGATCGACTTCATAAAGCAAAGGCAGGGAGAGCTGAAGGATGCGTCGGCAGTTTTCTCTCCAGGAGGCTCCCAGAACCGCAATGGAAAGGTTACGTTGACTCTTGGCTGCAAAGGGGTAACGGAGTTTGAATTGGTGTGCTCCGGCGAAAAATGGGGCCGGGGACCAAAGCAGAGGGCGATACACAGCAGTTACGCGGCGGTAGTTGAAAGCCCGGTTTGGAGACTGGTGCATGCGCTTGCATCCTTCACCGATCCCTCTGATCCCGCCAAAGTGGTTGTGGAGGGTTTCTACGATAACGTTGCAAAACCTGAGCCCGAAGACCTGGAGCTCATCGAGCGACTGAGTCAGACATTTGATGAGGAAGCTCTGAAAGAATCTCTTGGCGTAAGCATGTTCCATAGGGACGTTCACGGTAAGGACTTGCTTTTGAAGGCGTTTTACACTACAACATTGAACATTCAGGGAATATACGGCGGATACACTGGTCCACTTGTGAAAACCGTGCTTCCAGAGAAGGCTGCCGCGAAGCTTGAGTCACGCCTGATACCTAATCAGACAATGACTGAAACAGTTGAAAAGATAAGAAAGCACTTGGACAGGCACGGCTACTCCGACATCGAGATACTCACTTTTCCAGGAGAAAATGCGGCGGACGACTGGAGCAGGACTGACCCTAAGGCTGGAGTGGTTTCTAAAACCGTGGAGACCTATAGGGAGTTTGGATTTGAACCCGAAGTGTGGCCTTTCGCACTCGGGAGTTCTCCGCAATATATGTTTACCAAGCAGCCTCTCAGCCTTCCATTCGTGTCTGCGGGTCTGGGCCACGGTGGTAGAGCCCATGCACCAGACGAATACTACGTAGTCAAAGGAAACAGCAGGGTTCTGGGACTAGAAGAATCTGAGAAGTTTTATGTGAAACTTCTGTTAAACTATTCAGACGGCTCGTTGAAATGACGCAGCGTGCTGATTAGTCAGAGTAGATGCTGTAACAGGAGAAAATCTGGTTCTGAACGCAAGGTGCGGAAGAGTAGTTAACAGCGTACACTGTAAAATTGGAGGTTGCTACGAGTAAGGCTGAGGGTGTCTGTGCAGGGCACGTGTGGTTCAGCTGTAGCCATGATGCGAACTCTCGACTAATTGCTGAAAGGTTAACGTTTCCTGCGACTAGGGGTAGGCCACCGCATTCTCCTGGAAAGTTCAGTATCAAGGGCCCTACGTAGCCTCTGTTGTCAAGGGTTATAATGGAGTAGTAATAGGGTTGGACGCCAGCGTACTCAACTGAAGGCACATACACTGCGGTGGGCTTCGCGTGAACAGTTATGGCGTCTGGGGAGCCTCCGCTCAAGTCGGTCACATTAACCAGCATCCGTATTTTCTGCGGTTCAGACAGCGGGGAATAGGCCACACATAACTGGAAAGCCCCTTCCGGTGCTATCTGCGATATGTAAAGGGCCTGCACATGTGAAACCTTAACTGGTGTGCTGTTTCTGCCGTAGGCGACTGCGTCTGCGAGACTGGCATTCTGTTCCAGTGTGCTTCCGTTTACCGCGAGAGATGTGGACGCGGGCCAGGGTGTGACACACGAATCCAAAAGCTCCTCGTTGTCACTGTACCCAGAAAGCAGATGGACGCCCGATATCGCTGCCACATACAATGTGGACACGATCAGAATGGTGGCGGAAAGCGCCGCAATCTGTCCCAAACGCATCCTAGCCTGCCGCCTCCTCTTAAGGTTCAAGCTACGCCAGACAACTGGGATACCAGAGCACTATATGCTTTGCGCACCACGCGCGCCGTAAATGGAAAAGTAGGGCAGGACATCCCCTTGCGTTCAACGTCAAGTCCAAACAGTGGGGAAGTTAGCCGCCTGTCCGCGGGATGCCCTGTGGCTTTTGGAGTATGGTAAGGACTTTCAGTTCAGTTCTCTGCGTTCAAAAAGCACAAGTCCAAGCACGAACGCCACGACAAAGTATCCCAGCATTATGATGACGCCTTCTGGAATAGTGGGATTGTACGTGTGGATGATCCGGCCGAATCTGGTTGTGTTGATTTCGTGAGCGGGATAAGGAACGTTGAGCACGTTTACTACAATCTCTGCCCCATATGTTATCACAAACCAGGGTTCAATGTTGGCTATGCCCGCTACCACGTCTTGTATGACTGTGAACGCGAAGAGAAACAGAATGGCTGTAATCAGGATGGATACCGAGTTGCTTCTGAAGAAGCTGCTGAAAAGGAATGTGACTCCCATGACGGAAACAAGGTATACGAGTGCAAAGATGATGGATTCACCGAACTGGTAAGGTATATGAAGTCCAAAATAGTACACGCCGTTTGCTACAGTTATCAAACCGAACTCGAAGAACGCGATGAGCGAGGCTGCTATTGCGCCAAGCCACTTTCCAACATATATCTCACTTCTCTTTATGGGTTGACCCACTAGGAAGTAGCCGGTTTTATTTTCAACCTCACTTGATATGGCGTCACCGCCGAAGAATATTGCTGAAAGTATTACAACAAAGGTTATCGACATACCCCACCATCCCGAATAAAATGCCAGACTGCTGGAAAGGAGTGTCTGAGGTCTGTAGTGTGCCACGACGACGGTGAGCAGAAGACCTATCGCCGAACCAATGATGAGGAGCACGTAGAGGCGCCTTGACCTAAGATAGTTCAACATATTGTATTTTGCCGCAACTCCCACGCGGCCTACAGCTGATGGCCTGTGGGATACCCGATTTGATCCTTCCACTTTATGTTACATCTCCAATCAGGTTCATGTATACTTCTTCTAGCGCTGAGACAGAGGATTTGAATTCCAAGACGTCGAGGTCGGAGTTAACGAGCTCTTTGAGCAGGTTTCGTCGGCCTTCAGCACCATTCAAACACTCGATTCTCAGCTTCGTGCCGTTTATGGCGGTGACGGAACCGACGTTCTTCAAAGTCTTGACTGTCTCAACGTCATCTGGCAGTCTGAGCGGAGCCGCAAAAGTGACGTCTACTACCTGCGGTCCTTTACTGCTCATTCCCATGATGTTTGAAACCTTGTCGTACATAAGGAGCTTACCGTGGTTGACGAGTGCAACATCATCGCATACTTCAGACACTTCGCTGAGAAGGTGTGAGCTCATGAACACTAGCCTTCCCTTTCGTTTCAGTGATCCCACTATTTCTCTCACTTCCGCCATGCCTCTCGGGTCAAGCCCGCTTGTTGGCTCGTCTAGGAGCAGCACCTGAGGGTTGCCTACAAGCGTTGAAGCAAGATTCACTCTCTGCTTCATACCTTTTGAAAGCGTTCCGACCTTGCGGTCGATCCACTCGGACATTCTTACTTCGTCAACCGCTTCCTCAACAGCTCTTGACCGCTCTGATTTCGGCACTCCTTTTATTTCGGCAACCATAGAGATCCCCTCACGTACGGTGAGAGCGGGATATATTTCGGGTGTTTCGACCAAGACTCCGCATGATTCAAGCGCCTTTATTTTGTCTTCGGATACGTTGGTACCGTTGATTAAGGCGGATCCGCTGGACGGCTTCAGCATGGTTGTAAATATTTTCAGAGTTGTTGTTTTGCCCGCCCCATTTGGCCCGAGAAAACCAACGCACTTGGCGCCTTCGATCTTAAGGTTCAGGTCGGAAAGTGCGAGAAATGTTCCATACTTCTTTGACAGATTGACTGCTTCGAGTGTTTGGATGTCTGGTCACATCCATGTGGACGATAGATCCTGTACAGCTACCTTACATATAGCCGCAAGCACGGAGAAAGCCATGCTGCCTTCTTTTGGCCGGCATTCCATCTTCTCCCTGTTACGGGGGTTTCTGCTCGTCAAAGAGTTGACTATTCCGTTTCCTGGGGATTTCAATCTGAAGGAGTTGTACCAACTGAAACTTAAGTCTAAGCCGTTTGAACCAAGGCTTGAACACCGGTCGTGAGGTTTAATCAATGGGTTGAACCGCGAAATTGGAAAGTAGTAATCACACAGCCGCCAGATGAAACATAGGAAAGGTGTCAATCTACCTCGGTTACATTCTAGGCTTAAGAATAGTACACGCTGTTATACCAGTATCCTATTATTGGGTTATACACTAGACCCTGCACATATGGTTGGACAAACAGATAGACGTCTGGATTAGGAACGTACGCGTACGGTGCGTAATAGTACGTGAAATTATAGATGTACCTGAGCTGGTTGAATTGCAGCGACGAATTCGTTTCATAGGAAATGTTGTATAGTATGGAGTTCGTTTTCGGAACATTCATCCACGCCCACATTCCATCGAAAACCGTGAAAGCGGCGACTACTACCTGGTTGTAGGGGTCTGGCCAATCGGGGCACCAGGTGAGGCCCACGGTGTATGTTGGACTCGTGTTGGCGTGTACCATTTCTTCACCCAAGAGTGTGCTTGTCACAGGCTTAAGCGCAAGGGATATGCCCAGCTGGTTGAGGCCAGATTGAATTACTTCGAATTCGGCTTGAAGTGAGGGTGATATGGGCGTGACCGTTACGGCCGTCTGAACTGGTAAAGGAGGTGCAGAAGGGTTACCCAATATTGTCCCGTTCGCCATGGTCACTTGGTAGCCCATTTGCCAGAGGCTTTTGTTCAGGTATTTTGCGGCGATGTTAAGGTTGTATGGGTAATTGGTTGTGTTCAGTTCCTTGAACTGTGGAAATACGGGTGAAAGCGGTCCGAAGTATTCCTGCGCGTAAAGGGACCCGTTGTACGAGTAAAGCGAATGCAGTATCGCAGTGTAGTTTATCGCGTGAACCAGAGCATACCTGTAGTCTGTGTTGTTGGTTGGCGCAATCTGTGTGTTAAACGAGAAATAAAAGAAGCAGTCAGAGGGACCATAGTCGTGAAAAATGTCTTGGAATGAGTACTGGTCTTTATAGTTGTATGAATTGTACATCTGACCGAAGAACGGAATACTTACGTAGGATAGCTGTGCCGCTCCTGTCCCAAAGTCTTCGACTCTGTCAGTGTGTGAGAGACCGTAGTTTATTATGACATTGGGAATGTGTGCTGGTTCAACGTTCGGTGCGTCACTATACTTGCCGTTTGCGTTCCAGTAGTATGGATTTTTGACAAGCTCCAGTGTTGAAAGCGAAACTCCAACAGACTTGATCATGTATGGTCCGGTTCCGGGTCCACCATTGTTGTTGAAGTAGCTGTTCACCGTGTTCGCCTGGACTCCGCCGTGAGCGTCAACGTATGCGGGGTCAACCACGGCACCCCACCAGCTTGCGATATCGGTCAGGAAATACGAGTAGTGAACCAACAGGTTGACGTTGAATGTCATGTTGCCTGAAACCACGTAGGCTTGGTATGGAAAGGACATCAGCTCCTGAATCGTTGAATTCTCCGGGTTCCAGTGGCTCAGAATATTGTTAAGGTAGGCAGACATGACAGTCGTATTATAGTATGCTTCTGGGTTGCCTGTTGCGCAGGCCAGAGCTCTTCCGAGCCCCCAGGGAAGGGCGTAACCTGTTGTTTCAAAATATGTTGGTCGAACGGTCAGGCCTAGGAAATTCGCCCATCCAACCACTTGACCCATGTACAATTCCCGTACGTAGCTAAACCATACGGTTGCTGCGTTGACTTGGTCTCCGTTTGAGAAGCGGACCCCTGGTCGAATACTGAAACTGTAGTTCATGTAGTCGTTTGCTATCACATACTTGGATGCTAGAACCGGGATCACCTGAGTGACGCTTGAGCCGTTGAACTCCACCAGTTGCTGAAATACGCTGTTGAAGTACGAAGTGTCCGAGACCGAGAATCCGAATGCGGGGTCGAGTCCGTCGGGGGCTGCGGTTATTGAGTCGTCTACCAGCACACTAGAATTTCTCGGTGAAGGCCCCTGCTGCGAGGCGACAGTGTTTGACAGGGTGGAATTCGCTTCTGCACCAAGGTGCTCAGAAGTAAACGTTAACCGAGGGTACTGATCTGCGGGCGGACACTTAAGAGCCGTTTGTGGCGTGGAAGTCGTGCTTGTCTTGGATGATGTAGTCGTAGTGGTCTTGGGGATGCTAGTTGATTTCGTGGAAGAATTTTCCGAGGTGACTACCAAAACAGCCACGGCTATGAGAGCCACTATGACCGCTGCGACGGTAACCCCTATTGCAGTGCTTGCCGCCGGGCGACGTGAAAGGGTGAGCACACCCGCGTGTGGGCGGTTAGCACACTTAAACCTTGTCTCGTCTTATGAGAATGCTTGTCGACGTCGAAAAGCCGTTTTCGGAAGACTTTCGAAAAAATGGTAAAGATGCGGGCAAATAGACCTTTCCATGTTCTACGAACGGAAGCTGATGCAAGCTCGAGCGGCTAGAGCTAACTAACAGGGCGAAGTCAACCCTAGCGTCAGTAGCCACGGTTTCCCGTTTTTGCCACTTTACTCAGCGTGCACTCAGGGTTGCCGGGGACCGCGGCGGAATATTTTGAATTGCAGACCCAATATAAAACAAATATACCTGCTTGACTTTCATTTATTGGTCGGTGACAAGTTGTTAACATAGTTTCAGAAATGAGTGTGCTGGCCAAGGTTCATCCTTACAGATATCTGGCGTCTCCTCGATTAGCGTTGGAGGAACTGCCTGTCTCGGCCTCTGGCAGACCTGATCTGGGTCCGGACACGGTTCAGTACACTGTTGAGAACGGCTCCTCTTCTGCCAAGGCAGCGGTACTGTACAGGGGTCTTGCAGGCCAAGTGGAACCCTACTTTTTTGGGAACGCCTTCGGCCCAGGCGTGTACTATGGTCTGGTCAACGGTGTACGCGTGGCAAACTATTACGCTTCAATCGCGCTTGAAGCGCCCCTGCCGGCAAACCCTCTCGGGGTCTACTATATGGCCCAGCTTTACACTGGGTCAAGCAGGCTTCTGACCTGCTTCATTTTTGTGGTCCCTGGCAGAGGTTCTCTCAAGATATATGAGGGCGGCATATCAGACGTCTCCAAGCTCCAGGACCTGCATGCTTACGTTGTCGGCTTGAGCGGCAAAGGGGAGTACTGCGTACATTACAGCGACCAAGCCGTTACACAATACAAACTTCAAACAGGATACAGCGTTGTCCCACCCGAAAACCCCTACACTGTTGAAACCGTATTGATGAGCCCCTCCGCGAACAACGTGCCGGTGAACCAGGTATACAAAAACCAGTATGCGACGGAAGGAGGATGCCCCTGACCGAAATGCTGTTTGTTTCATTCTAATTCCAGGAGCGCTGGAGCAGGTTACGGGCGTTCAAGTCGGTGTGCGGCAGCCCGGTTCCCGAAAGGTTACTTCCTCTTTTCAAACATATGTGAAAGAGCTGCGGCGGCGACCTCGGGCAGCGGATAGGAGTGGCGCCTCCATTGTTCCCGACACCGCATCTTCTCTTCGATTAGCGTGTGGTTACTGCGAGGTTCACGCACAACATTTTAATCGTCTAAGAATAATAGACAACCGATGTCCTTTAGACTGCTTTTCCCCGGGAAACCTATAATAGGAATGATTCATCTACCCGCTCTTCCCGGTTCCCCGCTAAGCCGTGATACCGTAGACGACCTCGTTGAGTACGCGCTTTCGGAACTCATGCTACTTGAAAAGGCAGGGGTAGACGCCGTGATAGTTGAAAACGCGGGCGACTCACCGTTTCTCAAAGGTTCTCTGCCAGCATACGTTGTGGCCACCGCTACAAGAATCGTTCGCGAGGTGGTGGCTCACGCACGCGTCAAGGTGGGTGTAAACATGCTTAGAAACGCTTGCGTGGAGGCGTTGTCTGTGGCTCATGTTACCGGGGCCCATATGATAAGATGCAACATAATGGTTGGAGCGTATGCCACAGACCAAGGGATAATAGAAGGGTGCGCAGCGGACCTGCTTCGGATTAAGAGGCTCCTTGGCGCTTCCACAGTCGTTTTGGGAGATGTTCACGTAAAGCACGCTCATCCGATTTATGCTGTTCCAATTCAGTACGCAGCTCAGGATCTAGCCGAGCGCGGCGGAGCGGACGCAATCATTGTTTCAGGAGCCAGAAGCCCGGTTCCTCCTTCTGTTCTCGACATTGGAGAGGTCAGAAAAAGCGTGAATAAACCCGTGCTTGTGGGGTCTGGGGTTACGCTTTTGAATGCGAAAGAGCTTTTCGAAGCGTCGGACGGACTGATTGTAGGAGAAACGGATTTCAAACAGGGTGCGGTGTGGGGCGGAAGGTCCAACGCTGAAGCCTATGCTTCAGTAGTCAAGAAATGTAAAAGTTAGCTCTCGGAACTTCCTAAAATTAAAAAAGAGAATGAGGTTACCCTGTTTAAAGCAGGGTAAGCCTGTCTCCCAGTTTGACCAGCGTGGCCACGAAAGAGTCTGTTCCTCCGTCCTGACCCTGACTGTTTCCTCCATCGTGGTTGTCGCTGATTGGAGTGCATGCCTTAAGGGTGGGCGGGAGCGTAGACTGCGCAGTTACAGAGCACTTGAATCCAGCGCCGTTGGAAGCGATGATGTGAAGAGTGTAGCTGTCACTAGCTATCGAAGTGATTTGGACGTGCGAGTTTCCTAAAGTAATGCTTGACGGCCCGTAGACCAGCGTGTAAGTCTGGTTTGGCTGGATCATTATCGCCGTAGATTCGTTGCCTTGGCTGTTGTCGTTACCTTGGTCGTTGTTGTCGTCACCTTGCGAGCCCGCTACAGATATAGCGCACTTGAACGCCTCTTTCGGATGCTGAACCACCGTAGTAGTGGTTGTTGAAGGCTGGGTTGAGGTTGTCGTTGTGGTGGTAGAGGTTACAGGAGCAACAGCTTGGCAGGTGGTCTGGTTTGTCAGGAACACTATTTGGTCTGGGTGTTCGAATTCGTGGCTGGACTGGTTTTGGCAGCCAGACTGGTCGGCTAGCACAGCATCCTGGCTGTTGTTTCCTGAGTTCGATGACCCTGTTTGGGTGCCTTGTGAGCCGTTCTCCCCTTGGCCTTCTGAGGAGTTCTGGTTGTTACCCTGTTTTCCCTGGTTTGGACCGCAGCTTGCTACCGGCGTTGTGAACGATACGTTGAACTGTCCATGAAGTGAGACTGCAGGCAGAAACACGCTGGAGTTGCCGTTGTTCGTAATGTTGACAATGAGTTCCGTCGAACCCTTGGCGTTGACTCCTAATCCCGCGGAAACGGTGAGATTTCCTTTTCCGCTGTTGATTTCATCTTGGTCGTGTTTGGTTACTGGGGCCTTAGCTCCTATCTGGTGTTGTGAATTATTTACCTCGCTCGGAGGTCTCAGAATCGCTGTAGCAGAGGGGACGAGGATGAACAGCGGCGGGTTACCGTTGCCCGTGGTTATCTCAAACACCTTGGAATTGAGGTCTACCAGTGTGGCTCCTGTGCTATAGACTTTGCCGGAGTTAAGAATGTTTAGCTGAAGCATATTGTTGGGCACTGTGACATTGTATACCGTTTTGTTGACGTCTATCTGAGCTGAGGAAATGGTGAACCGCACCAGGTTAGGGACGGATCCGCTTGGAACATTGAGTAAGGCAATGGTTTCGCTCACGTTAAGTAGGCTTGTAAGGTTCACTTTCCCTGAGCTCTGTGAGTTGACCCATCCTCCGCCCTCAATGTGAACCGAAACCCCACTATAGCCGATTATCAGCCAGCTTGTTCCCGTCGGCAACTCCGGCGGGTCTGTCAGCTGCACTAGGAACGCTGAATAGCCGCTCTGACTTTGCGATGGCCGCATTGTGTAGGATACTCCTGCTATGATTCCTGCAGCTACGAGGACTGCGACGAGCCCGTAGCTCGCCAACCTTTTGAAGTTGGTGGACATTTTTGCGTCGGCACAATAAGCCGTGGTAGAGGATAATCCTGAACTCTTGCAAACCAATCCAAGGCTGTTTAAGCGGTTTTCAACTATTTTTAAAGGCTCCCTCATCTAATCGACGCATGGTCGTAAAATTTTCTGATACTTTACAAACTTAACGCATTAGCCCGATGGGGATTCGGCTTACCTCACGACGACAAACTTTCAACCTACACCTTGAATGGTTACGCCCGCAGCAGTCAACCATGAGGAACACTATAAGTATGCGACCGTCTCTACCACACGACCTGAGGTATGCGAACCCAGTTCACACGACACTACTGCAGAATGAGGGAGAGCAGGCTCTTTTTTGAGGCTTTGGACCCGCGGGAAGCACGTCTCCCAGAAGCCATCTTCTTAAGGAAAGAGACCGCTTCATCCATGAGCTGTACACGCACTTTGGTATATGTGTAGGTTTCCTTGATTCCCGTTTCCCTCGACATTAGTTTAGCCTGCTGTCTGAGGGTGGTGTCCAGCTTTATAAAGGCCTGAAGGTGGTCTCCACGCTCGGTTGCAGAGGTAACAATCCTGTAAACTTCTGACCCTGTAAGCTTTAGCCCAGCGCGTTCTACGACCTGTCTCAGATCGGTTACCGTCAAACCCGCCTTGTATAAAGTGATCAGCGCATCTGAAACTGGGTCGGGGACTGGAGTAGAAAACTTTTCACTATTGGATTCTATCTTTCTACGCCACTATAATGTGCGCGGACCGACATCTAAAGTCTACCTAAGAACCACATATAGAGTCTGCCCTCTGTAGCAAGTTTTATGATCGTTCTATAGGCGGTTTGAACACTCTTAAGGAGTTGTTCAAAGGATTAGGAATGCGAAATCAAAGCGTAAACACAGAGTGCTATTTCGCATCAAACCGATTCGGCTATGTGCCGGTGGTTCAGGATTGTACTGCAGAGTTCTGTGGTTCTTACCAGCCGCTTGTTGAGGCCCAAGACATCGCCTAGAAGAGGTCGAAAGGAGTGCTTTTGCGAACGACAAGGTAATTATACAAGGTTCGTGGTAAAGGCATGTCATCGCATATTTATATCTGGGCTGGATGCATTTGCGGTACATATTCAGGGAGTTGGCTTTTGAGACAAATTGTTACAACAAGTTGAACGTGAAAATGACTACATTTACGTCGTTATGTTTGTCGTTTAGGCGTTCGATACGGCTTCGTCAACTTCGGTCGTTTGATTCAAATCAGGAAGTGCTCTGTTACAAACTTCCGGATGCGAGTTGACCGGTTAAGACCATTTTGCTGTGGTTTAAAGGCGCTGAAGGTGAGTAATAGTTAATTCCTTGCATACGTCTATTACATGATGTCTTGGGCTAGGGGTCAGTACCTGCTATTAGAGACAAAGAGACGCAGATCAGGAGGCGTTCACCGGGTTATCCTGAGATACATCTTAATGCACGACAGCGTTATAGTGTTTCCGGAACGCTTCCGGAAGCCGGACTGGTTGCTAAACCTCGAGGTAAGTCCAGAAGCTGTCTTGCACCTCGACGGAAAGACCGCAAACTGCACTGCCCATATAGCTGAAGCAAAGGGAATATCAGACCCTGTACTAGGCGCGTTTACAAGAAAATATGGACAAGAGATAGTTCGCTCGAGGTACTGGGGTCAGCGGACATACGTTCAATTCAAAATAGGTAACGCCTTTGAAGACTATGACCTCGAGAACCTACATTACACTGAGCTTGAAGTGGCCTTTGACGCTATAGCAGAAGAATATGACCGTCACATATATGGTAACCCAATGAACTCTTGGCTTAGGGCTGTGTCAGTGGGCCTTATGAAATCGGTTTTCAGGCCCGGCTCCGTAGTCGTGGACGTCGGATGCGGTACCGGCACAGAAACCCTTAGTTTGGCCGCCCATGGGGTTAAAGTTCTTGCATGCGACGTTTCAGCCAGAATGCTTGCGGTTCTCCGACGCAAGGCAGAAAATGCGGGTTTATCTGAAAACATCATGACTTTTCATTGCACTCCCGCCACCCTTCATTTGAGGCTTTCAGAAGCAGGTTTCAAAGATCTTGACGGAGCATATTCCACATACGGAGCGTTCAACACCGATCCAAATCCTAAGCGTTTCGCAAAAAACTTACACGATCTACTTTCACCTGGCGCGTCCTTGATACTTGGGGTCTGGAACAAGTATTATCCTCTGGAAGTAGCCGGATACGTGTTGAGAGGAAAACTTGGGCTGGCGTGCGCGCGTTGGTTCAACCCTGTACCAATAGGTAAGTCTAGGTTCTGCGTTAGCTCTTACGCCTATAGCTCACGTGAAGTTTCAGCGATATTGAGTCCCTATTTCAAGCAAAGAAGACTCATAGGCACCGAGATAGTTCTTCCCCCTTCCAATCTTACCAAATATCTTCCTAGGAGGAAAATTCTTGCTGTTTTGAAGAAATTGGATCTCTGGACTGGCAGCACCTATCCGATGAATAGGCTCGGAGACCACTTTCTGGGTGAATACGAGCGTGAATGAATACTCGATTGGAGAACAGCTAACAGTATGCGTATGCACTTATAATTCCGCCAAAACGCTCCGGGCCTGCCTGAACAGTGTGACTATGGCTCTGCCAAACCATGGGAGAGCCTATAGGATCATTGTG
>JAVZLA010000044.1:0-10937 GCA_038883995.1 Thermoprotei archaeon
ATTCCACCGTAGTTGACGGCGTCATCCATTTCGACGTCGAAGAACGGAGGCTGCAGTATTCCAGCCGGAAACACTATTTCGTTGTCGGTTGGCGAAAAATACGCGTTCACAGTGGGCGGCGTCATACGCCACTCTGTTCTGTCAACCGGCTGACCGACTCTCGTAGCCTGCCTTTTCGCCTCGAACTCAATGGATCGGCGCACATTGCCCGCGTAGTCGTCTGACTCGATTATAAGCCCCGAGTAGTCTCTGAATTTCTCGGGATGCCCTATCTTGGGCCTGAACCTTTCGAACTTTTCGAGCGCGGCTTTACGAGTGGGCTCGGTCATCCACGGCAGAGAAGCCAGCCTATCTTTGAAAACCGCGCAGATATCGCCCACGAGTTCCTCCATTCTCTGGCGTGCCTCCGGCGGAAAATGTTTTTCCACGTATAGTTTTCCAAGTGCTTCCCCTATACACTCGTCCACGGTTCTGATAACCCTCTTCCACCTGGTCTCAGGCCTCTGCTGTCCGAGCAGTTTTCTGTTGAAGAAGTCAAAGTACTCTGATTCAACCGCCCTGTGCAGGTAGGGTGCATAGGCGAGCAGCACATGCCATTTCGCATAGTCTTTGAGCGCCTGAAAATTAGTTTGGCTGAGGCTTCTGCTGACGGCGGAAAAGAATTCGGGTTGACCCACGATCAGGTACTGTCTTTCGCCGACGGAGAGGCCTTCCAGGTATTCGTTCAGTTCAAGCGTCGGGTACTGGGCTTCGAGCTCGTTCAACAGGAATTTGTTGTAGTTTTTCTCCTGGTCTCGTAGCTCCACTCTCTTACGTGAGTAGGACGCTAGCTCGGTTTCCAGTCTGAGCACAGATTGCGCGGCGAAGTCAGCTTCCTTTCTGCTTACGCCTTTGAGGCGAAACATTTTGGAAACATGTGCCAGGTATTGGCTTCTGAGAGCAGCGAATTTCTCCGACAGATAGTACTCTCTGTCCGGTAGCGAAAGTCCTCCCTGATTGATGTAGAACGCGTATACGCCGCTGTTCTTCTTGTCGGCCTGAGAATGTGATCTGAACAGAAACTGCACGCCGGCCATATGCAGTCTGGGTGTAAGCGCAATAAGATCGCTCAGCGTTTTCGAATTTTCAACAGAATCCCAGAGGTCTTCTATTTGCCTGAACTTCCCGGCTTCGATTGCCCTAGTGTTCATTCCAGACTTATAGAAGTCGCCCACCAGTCTTTCAGTCGAACCGGGCGCGGACTTTTTCACACAGGAATCAGCCAGCTTCTTCAAAAGCAGCATATTCCAGTCGTAAAGCTCGTTGAACGCCCCCCAGCGCGTCTTATCGTCAGGCACCGGATGCGACGCAACCCATTTACCGTTCGCAAACATGTAGAAGTCGCGTCTGGGGTCAACTGACTTATCCATATATTCCACAGAGAAACGTGGCGCCTTGACCACTTTTCTCCTGGTCTTAGCTGTCTGAGCGGATTCGCTTTCACTTACCTTTGTTGTGTCTCCCATTTCCATAGCACGTGGACCGCTGATCAGTGTAATAATCGTTTTCCATCTGCTTTCACTGGCTTCCGTCGCGGGCTCAGAGCGCAAGAACACGGTTCCGGCTACCGTTGCAAAGCGTACTGGTTTTGGCAGCCCTATGGCGGGCAGTCTGGTTTGTTCACGCCTCATCTGTCTTGCAGTGTGCAACAAGGCTAATCTAAGAGCGCTGCATGGCGTAAGGCATGCAGAAGTCCGGGGCTCAGCTTACACTGTCTTTATCCGGGTATCAGGAGTGTTGCGTGTTCTGGTTTATCTCTGATTCTGTAATCACGGTTTCTGCTATGGCTCCTATGCCGGAGACGGGAGGTGTATGAGTTGTCTTCGGAGTCGACCGTGATCAGTGCCGGAGGCTCGGCCATCGCGGGCGAGACGCATCCAGAGACCGAAAAACTTGTTGGTAAACCTCTTCCAAGAACGGAGGACCGTCGGCTGCTTACTGGTAAAGGGAGATTCATAGGCGACATTGCTCCTCCAGGCGTGCTGTACGCGCAGTTTGTAAGAAGCCCCTACGCTAGGGCGCTTATACATGGAGTGAACGCTTCTAAGGCTCTGGAGCTACCGGGCGTGGCCGCTGTTTTTTCGGCTCAGGATCTCTCAGAAGTGGGCCATATGCCTACTGTGGCCGCTTCGAAAACCAGGGCGCACACCGTTCGCTATGTCTTAGCTTCCGGCGAGGTAAGATACGTGGGCGAAGCAGTCGCCGTGGTGATAGCGGAAAAACACTCGTTGTCAGTGGACGCCGCGGAACTAGTGGAGGTAGAATATGAGCCGCTTGAACCTGTGGTCGACCCTGTTAAGGCGCTTGAACCGGGTTCGCCGAAGGTGCACGGCAACATGAAGGACAATGTTGCCGAAAGGGTGACTCAGGTGCACGGCGACGTGGACTCGGCTTTCAACTCTTCTTACGGTGTGCTGGAGCTTGAACTCATCAATCAGCGTGTTGCGCCTGCCCCGATGGAGCCGAGGGGTGTTGTGGCTTCATTCGACCAGGGCTCAGGCGAACTCACGGTTTGGGCGACAACACAGGACCCGCACGGTCTACGGGAAGCGTTATCCGATATTCTGAAGATTCCTGAACCAAAAATCAGAGTGATAGCCCCGGACGTGGGCGGCGCCTTCGGATCCAAGATCTCCGTGTATCCCGAAGACGTAGCCGTATGCTTCGCCGCCATGAGGCTTGGTAGACCTGTCAAGTGGACGGAGAGCAGACGCGAAAACATGGCTGCGGGGACACATGGCAGAGGACAGGTTCAACGCGTCAAACTCGCATACACCAAAGAAGGAAGGATAAGCGGCCTCAAGGTGGAAATTATCTCTGACGCCGGAGCGTACGCGACGGCCGGAGCCTTAGAGAACCCTGAGCTCACAGTGGCGATGGCGACCGGAGTCTACAAGGTGCCGGCGTACGCATCGGAACTTGTTTCGGTTCTCACGAACAAGGTGCCCCAGGACGCGTACAGGGGGGCTGGGCGACCGGAAGCCGCGTACCTGATAGAGAGAGCCATGGACGCTTTGGCTCGACGACTCAACACTGATCCGTTGGAGCTAAGGAGGAGAAACTTCATACCGAAATCCGAGTTCCCTTACCGTACGGCTTCGGGATTCACTTACGACGGAGCCGACTATGAGTCTGCTGTTAACAGGCTGCTCGAAATATGCGACTACGATGCCTTGAAGAAGAGGGTCAGAGAAATGAGGGCTAACGGCATGCTGGCCGGAATAGGTGTGTGCGTGTGGACCGAAATAACAGGCTTCGGGCCAAGGTTCCCGCAGACTGCTGCCGTCTCTGTTTCACCCAAAGGAGAGGTCACCGTGTTTTTGGGCGGGCACCCTCATGGGCAGGGACATAAGACGCCTATGACGCAGATAGTGTGCGACGAACTGGGTGTCAGTCCTGAGTCAGTAACAGTCATGGAAGGGGACACTTCTCTCCTGCCGTGGAGTTCGCTTACCGCTGGAAGCCGCAGTGCTGCCTTAACCGGAAGCGCGGTGCTTCTTTCCGCCAGAAAAATCAGAGATAAGATGTCGGCGGTTGCATCCAGGCTTCTGAAGTCCGAGTCGTCGGAAATGGTGTTCTCCGCGGGCGAAATATACGACCCGAAGACACCTGCGAAGAGGATGAGCTTCTCCGAGGTGGCGTCCGCCTGCTATGATCCGGGTAAACTGCCTTCTGGACTTGAACCTACACTTTACGAGTATACTGCGTATGCGCCTGCGAACTATGCTTTTCCTTCCGGCGCTCACCTGGCGCTTGTAAGCGTGGACAGGGACTCCGGCGAGGTGAAGGTGCTGGAGTACTATGCGGTGGACGATTGTGGCAGGATTCTTAATCCCCTGCTCGCCGAAGGCCAGGTTCATGGGGGAGTTGTTCAGGGTCTGGGTCAGGCCGTGCTTGAGAAAGTCGTGTACGATGGGTCCGGCCAGCTTTTAACATCGACTTTCGCAGACTACACTATACCTTCAACCACAGATGTTCCCAAAATCAGGTGGGCGTGGATTGAGTCCTCTACTTACGCGAACGCCATGGGCATTAAGGGGATAGGTGAGGCTGGTACAATAGCAGCCACTCCAACTGTTGTGAACGCGGTTCAGGACGCGCTCCACGAATACAATGTTCTAATCGATTCGATGCCGCTCACATCCGAGTACGTTCACAGCATCGTTCAGAGTGCAGTCGGGAAAAAGTAGACTAGGCTCTCATTCTTCGGCGTCGGTGTACTCTGGTGGCTTTTTGACGAACGTGCCCGCCTGGTAGTCTCTTAGCGCCTGCCTGACCTCGTCATAGGTGTTCATGACTATTGGACCATACCATGCAACAGGCTCGTGCAGGGGTTTGCCTGACACAAGCAGGAACCTTACCGGTGTATCATCGGCTTTAACCTGGATTCTGTCCCCTTCTTTACTGAATAGAACCACGCGTTTTTCCCCTACTACCTCCGGTGTCTGGCTTCCGAAGAGTCCTTGGCCCTCGATGACGTAGGCGAACACGTTTCTACCTTCCTCTCCGCTTCTGCTAAAGCTGGCTCCTTTGGGAAGGTACACATCTAAGTACTCCACGTCAACGGCTAGGTCGCGCACTGGCCCCAGGGCGTCGCCGATTCTCCCTGCGACCGGGCGAACCCAGCCGCCATGTTCTAGCTCAACCTTAGGTAGACTTCTTTCTTTGACGTCCCGGTAAAGAGGGTCGATGAACTTCGATCTTTTGGGCAGATTAACCCAGAGTTGAAACCCTTTCACTCCACTCTGCTTTTGTCTGGGCATTTCAGAGTGAATGATCCCGCTTCCCGCCGTCATCCACTGAACTCCCCCCGGACCCAGAACGCCCTTTGATCCCGTGCTGTCCTCATGTTCAACCTCTCCTTCAAGCATGTAAGTCACGGTTTCTATTCCGCGATGGGGATGCCACGGGAAACCTGCAATATAGTCCTCGGGGTTATTTGACCCAAAGTCGTCAAGCAACAAAAACGGGTCGAAAAGCTCGACAACATCCGGGGAACCGAACGCACGAGTCAACCTTACTCCTGCGCCCTCAACTGTTGGCCTACCCCTGAGAACGACTCCTACTCCTTTTGTTTTTGTTCGCTCCACGTTTAACCATACTCTAGGATCGGCTGTAAGCCAGTCCCGATATATTAGCCTCTTAGAGGTTTAAAAATCCAGGTTACGACCGCGGCCTCCTCCTATCTTACAACACCTGCCATCTTGCAACACCTGCGAAGACGGGGAACAAGGGTGCGGTATGCGGCGGCATCCTGGATTGTCCTATCCTATCCTGGTATAACAGAATGCGTGTACTATCAGGCCTCGTTCACTGAACACTCCTATTATGTAGTGGTGTGACGGAATATAGTAAAGCGTTTAAGATTGGTCGCCGGGCACTGGTTATGCGTAAAACAGTTCTGGTCGCGGGCCTCGTGGTTCTGCTAATCGGGTTGGCGGCGGTGTTCGTAGGCTTCTACGAGGCTTCGAACCTGTTTCTTCCAACCGTTAAAGTGGTGAGCGGTCCACCTCAAAACAGCGTGGTTCTACAGCCTGCGGGAAACCTGTCAGTGGGTACTGTGGCCGTGCACAACCTCGGCATTCTGACCTACAAGGACACCTCTAACCGGGCTCTGAAACTTCATGTGAATTCTTCTGCAACAACAGTTTACAGAAACCTCTCCGTGAACGGAAGCGAAGTGTTCCTAGCCGTCGTCCTAGGGTCAGGTCCGGGCCCCCTTGGGCTAAGCTTAGTTAACAACCTGTCCACACAGCAGTCAGTAGGCTACACGTTCTCGTCCAAAATAGCGCCGAGCGCGCTTATCTTGAGCGGCGGCCTGATACTTGTCGGAGGAGTAGTGTTCGTGATTGGCTTGATAACCGCTATTGTTGGCGCCATCTTAAAGAAGAAGCCGGCTGCGTCCACGGAGGTCGGCAAACCGTTGGAAACTATGAAATGATGTGTCTGTTGGCGTTCAGTCCTTTATTGCCGCACTCACCTTTTGCGCCACGTCTGGAGGTATTGTCTCCATGTGGTGGGCGAGTTTGGCGTGGACCTGAGCTAACTGCATCACTTCTTCTTTAGAAGATCCGCCCTTTACTTCGAAACCGCATTTCATACCGATGTCTTTGCATTTAAACTTGTACTCAGGCATAGCTAAGATAGTGTTGGCGGGTATTTGAAGTTTTCCAGTTACGGGTTAGTTTATGGTGTCCTGAGCGTTTTACTTTGTACGATACCCGGACTGCGGGTGAACTGGCGCTCCGGACAGCATAGATAAGTTCAAACTTATATATAAGTTACATTTGATATATTTGATGCGGTATCGAAAAGACATTGAGCCTGGAGGATTTGGCGCGGAAAGCGAGGCTTTTCTCGAATCCAGTCAGGTTGAGAATTCTTGGACTATTGACCAGCGGCCCGAAGCACGTCTATGCGATCGCCAAAGAAATCAACCAATCGTATCCGCTCACATACCTGTACATGACTTCGCTCGAAAAGGCCGGACTCGTGAAGTCGGTTATGGTAGAACACGAGCAGGACGAGCGGAAGAGGAAGGTGTACAGGCTGGAAGATTTCAGGCTGGAAATATCCGCGGAAGCCATCGCTTCTTTGATGGAAAAGGAGAAGGGTGGTGAGGCATGAGCAGACACTCGGGCATACTTGTGTCCAGCGTAATCATGGCCGTGGCTGTTGCGGGCGGAGTTCCTGCCACTGCACTCTACGAAATGAGCAAAGGACTCAGCCCCCTGGTGGGCACATTGCTGGCATTCTTCGCCCTGGTAGCCGGCTCAGTGCTAGGGATAGTCGGTTTGGGTGTTTCATCAGAGCGTGAGGGACATGACGACGACTTCGAGAAACTTCAGATGTTCAGGGCGGCCAACAGGGCGTTGGTCGAGGAGTTCGACGATATGATCCCAATTCTAAAAGATATTCGCGACTACCTGGTTAAAGGAGGAGGAGACATGTGAGCGACGAAAAGAAGTACTCGTCTCTTTCAGACGACCAGGTCCTGGACCTGATCAGGCAGCGCGCAGGCACATTCAAAATTCTTTTGACCGAAATTAGGGACGCCTTAAGGAAGGCCGCGGAGGTCGACTGAGTTGGCGGCCAAACCGAACAGATTCGACGAGTACTATAACTCATGCAGCGGGAACCCGAACTTCGCATCGGAGGAATTCAAAAGCTCCGGCTCAGCGAACGCGACCTCGATCTCCGCGAAAAAAGTGATACTGAACGGAGCCCACGTTGTAGAAGGAGACGTCAACGCGGAGACTCTTGAATCGAATGGTTCGCTGAAGGTTGGTGGAAGCCTGCACGCTTTCTACGTTAGCTTAGCGGGTTCAGCGAGCGTTCAGAAGGCTATTGTTTCCAAGCGACTCTCGTCGTCCGGTTCACTGTTCGCGGGCTCTGTTTCAGTCGACCTGCTTGAGGTGCGCGGAAGTATCCGTTCCACGGGCGTCAGCGCGGACACGGTTACCTGGCATGGCGGAGGATCGGTCGAGGAAGTGAAGACTAGGAGAATAAGCCTGAACACTACTGGAGGCGGTCGGGTAACCCTGGTCGGCTTCAATCTCGGAGGATCCAGGGGGCCAGATGTTTCGAGACTCGTGGCCTCCGATTGCGCAGTAATTGGACCCGCAAGAATTCAGTATCTCAGATCGAGGCAGGTCGAGCTTCTGAAAGGCGCCTCCGTTGAAAAGGTTGAGTACGTTGAAACTTTTAAGTCGCACAAGGGCGTGTCACTGGGTTCTGACCCCGTCAAAGTCGACCAGTGAATCTTAATGCACAGGCAGGGGGAGTGTTAGCGCATTGTCAGAGGTCATTCAGGCATCGGATATCAAACACAGCTACGATGGTTCCAGGTTTGCGTTGAAGGGTGTAAGCTTCACGGTTCGCAAAGGTGAGGTTTTCGGCTTACTCGGCAGAAACGGAGCCGGCAAAAGCACTTTGATAAAGATTTTGACAACTCTGATTAGGCCGACAGCCGGCGAGCTGAGTGTTCTGGGGCTGCGTCCAGAGCATCAGGGTGCTGAAATAAGGAGTAGAATAGGCGTGGTCCAGCAGGCGGATTCTTACGATTATACTACAGTTGAAAAGAACCTGGACCTCTACGCCGTTTTATGGGGTGTACCCAGGGGCGTCGCCGCGGAGAGGAGAGAGTTTCTGCTCAGAAAGTTTGGACTAGAGGATATCAGGAAGAAGAGAATGTTCGATCTTTCCGGAGGCCAGCAGCGGCGGGTGCAGGTTGCGCGCGAGTTCATGCATGATATGGACATTCTTTTCCTTGACGAGCCCACTACCGGTATGGACGTAGTTATGCGTAGAGACGTCTTGGATTTTGTTAAGGAACAGGTGAAAAGGGGGTTGAGCATTGTTTTCACAACCCACATCTTGGAGGAAGCTGACTACATCTGTGACAGGATCGCGGTCATAGACGAAGGGAAAATAATTGCACTGGACAGCGTCTCCCGTTTAAAAGCGTTCTACGGAGGAAAGAAAACAGTGGAGTTCACCGTCGCAGGCGACGGGAAAGCCTTTCTGCAGGAACTGGAGCGCAGCATCACGGACGACTACTCGATACACGCCGCACATGAGGGACCCATGCAACTGGTGACGTCGGATCCTAAGGCCGCTCTTCAAGTGCTCACCAGCGTGGCGCAGCGAGTGGGCGCCCAGTTTGACTGGCTGAGCGTGAGATCCAACACTCTTGAGGACGTATTCCTCAACTCGATTTCCAAGGAGGCGGAATAGATGGCTCTGCCCAACGTGCTGAGACTTGTTTACAGGAATCTTGTTGTAAACATGGATCCCGGTTCTCTTGTGATACTCGTGGGTCTCCCCTCAATGTACCTGGTGTTCATGGGATACGGCTTCCAGTCCCTTGTGTCGTCAACCACAGCAAGCCCGGACTCGTACATCCGGTTTCTCGCACCCGGCATACTTGCCTTTCAAACAGTGATAGCCGGCACAGTGGGTGGAAGCATGCTCTGGATGGACAGGCGCCTAGGAATGCTTGCACAGCTTCTGAGCGGCCCGTTCACGCGCATACAGTATCTTCTGGGAATAATTTTGGCCAGCGTAGTCATGGGGCTTGCAGGCACCACCCTACTTCTGGCTGTGGCCTACCTGATGCTGCACTCGCTGCCGCTGACGGCGGTCGACGCCGCAGTCATGTATGGTTCCGTGGTTGTGGGCAGCCTGTTTTTCGGAGCACTCATGCTCCTGATAGCGGCGCTCGTCCGCTCCAATAACGCATACAACAGTATCCAGATCCTTGTACTATTTTTCGTGAACTTTGCGAGCACAGTGTTCTATCCGCTCAGCTCAAGTCTGCCATCCGTCATCAGGGCGATGTTTGTTGTAAACCCGCTAACATATGTGGCCGACAACGTACGTGCAGGATTTCTCGGAGTGTACAGTTTGCCCGACGGCTACGAGTTCGCTCTCCTCGTCGCCGAATCAGCCGTCGTTCTCGTAGTGGCTGCCAGAGCATATATGCGCGCAAACATATCGTTTGAGTGAAGTAGCTAGGATCATCATATGCCGGCGTCGGCTTGCTTGGATTTGAGCAGCTTTTGGGCTGTGGCTACTACGGAACGGGCGTCGAGCTCTGGATCAAAGACCCAACTGTTAGTGGTGTGGTCGAAGTGTTCATAGGGGATTGTCAGTACGTATCTGGATCCTGTTAATGCCAGATATCCCAGAAGTGTTTCAGCGACGTTGGAGAGGACGCCGCGATAGTTTTCCATGAATGGAGCGAATTCACTTATAGGGACTGAGAGAACCGAGAGATGATAGCGACCCTTGTCGTCAACTAGCTCCGAGCACAAATATGGTATTCTCCTTATCATGTTCCTGTATCTGCTGACGTTTTCCGGTTTCAGGGTCGCCAAAAACCAGAGCCAAAAAATCTTTCCCAGAGGAAAATACACTTTGTACGCAGAAAGAATTCCCCTCGACACAAGATGGCTGCGGAAGTGCCTGCCAATCGTACGGGGAGCCAGCTTGAGTCCTGTAGCAGAGCCGAATGACTTGGCTATCTGGGCAAAGCTCTTTGTGGCGTCCGCCTCTAATTCTTTTGCCACATAGAGGTCCACCCAGTCAGCCCTATTTTCGCCCGGCTCAAGAACTGCTGGAGGCTCGGGCGCCACACTAAGATTCTTCCAATCAAAAACATACTTAGATGTCTCCCAGTCGAAGAGTTCGGGCGCCATGTCGTAACGTAAAACACGGGAAAAGTCCCAGACCTGGTAACCGTCGATAAACCCAAGCTTTTTTAACCCTTCAAAAAAACGCGTTTGGTAAAGGCCAGATGATTTCAGAGGAAAATACATCTGGCCAAAAATCACGTTGGTGTCTGCCGAATCAATCGCAACTGATTCGACGGGCAATCGCTCCAGCGATTCTAACGCAACCGGAAGAAACGTAGGCCGAACCTTAGCGGTGAAAAAAGCCTGTGAAAGGCCTATCGCCCCCGCGTCGATACTAGCCCTTACCACCATGCCGTACTTTTTCTTCAGTGTACGGTAGATCATTGTTCCGGAGTCAGGGTCGAGGCCTCCCTTTTCCAATACTCCGCGTAAGTTCCTCGGACCCAGCTCACGCACGCATTTGATCACTTTGATGGCGCTTTCTCTACTGAACTCCAAGCTGTGAATCGCCGGATATCACCTTAACTAGTTTTTAAGGAAGACCGTCGCCTATAACATCACCCATCGCTCTTTTCACCCCCTTGGCGCACATAGGAAATCCGATGCTCAGAAAACCGAGTTGTCACGTTCATCGACTCGCATTGGCTCCAACACGTCGAGCGATATATGCTTTTCGGAAATTTGCAAGCGTCTTATTAAACGATTGCAAAAAAAGGAAAAAACGTGAACAGACGCGTTTCGAAAACCCTCCGAGCCCGGTTT
>JAVZLA010000045.1:0-10076 GCA_038883995.1 Thermoprotei archaeon
GCCTGAAACACTTTTTCGAACACGTCGGCGGACCCGTCGAACCTGAAGATTACGGGACTCCGGCTTTCAGAAGCGTCGTAAACAGATTCCACCGTGGTTGGACTGCCCTGTGCGCCGAACAGGCTCTGATCCTGTGAGATATCGGAGGCGGAAACCTTGTTAACCGCCATCCGGCCAGCCCTTTCCCGGTCGGCGGGAGACGGTGTGCGGGCCTTGTTTATTTTTTCACTGACCGTGAGGACTGCTGGAACCGATAGCTCAAGAACTTCAAGCCCGTCCTCGTCCCCGCGTTCCACACTCAGTGTTCTGCCGTCGTCGGAGACCACTATTTTCCCGACGTTAGTTGCCAGCGAGTACCCCAGCTGCTCCGCTATCTGAGGCATCAGCTGACCTGTTTCCGCGTCAATGCTGTACGCTCCCCCCAGGATAAGTGAAGCGTCCCCAATTTTCTTAAGGAAAGCCGAAAGAGCCGTGGCCGTTGCCAGGGTGTCTGCGCCGGCGAAAGCCCTGTCGGTCAAAAGGTAGGCTTCATCCGCCCCCATTGCCAACGCATCTCTCAGCGTTTCCTCCGCGGACGGAGGCCCCATGGTCGCCACGAAAACCTTCATCCCGAGGCGTTCTCTGAGCCTGAGGGCTTCTTCCACCGCTTTTCTATCGAACGGGTTCATGTAGTTTCGTACACCTTCACGGACCAGTCGCTTGGTCTGCTGGTCGAACTTCATCTGTGAAACATCCGGCACCATCTTGATCAAAACGGCTATTCGAGACATCGCGGATAATACCTCCTGACATCTTTCGGAATATAAGCGATACATACAGTCTCTTTCCCTCGAAACCCAGCTCGACTGAAGCCGCCTGCTCCGGCGGCCGCGCCTTAAACGGCGTTCAAAAAGGCTCAAATCCACGCCCCCCAAAACGGAAAGAGGCCAGGCCTGAGAAAATGACCCTGATCGATCTGTCCCTTTTACTTGAAGACGGAATGCCGTTTTACCCGGGCGACCCGGAGCCCAGTGTTGAGCAGTTCAAAACGGTTGAACGCGACGGACACGCGCTCAAGAAGATGACTTTGGGCACGCATACCGGCACACATGTGGATGCGCCGTGCCATTTCATCGCTGGCGGCAAAAGCGTAAGCGACCTCGACCCCCTGTCTTTCTCTGGGAAAGCCTACGTAGTTGACGTCTCCGGTAAAACACCTTTGGACGAGTTAACAGAACTACCCCCAACCCCGTCTGCGGAGGTGCTTCTCGTGCACACCGGAACCAATCGAAACTGGAAAAAAGGCTGGAACATGTCCAACGTTTCCAGACTCAGTGTCAGTGTCGCTGAAGAAATCCGTAGAAGGAAGTATCGGGTGGTTGGGATCGACTCGCCTACGGTGGGTCACGGAGACGTCCACAGACTGCTTCTTGGAAACGGCGTTCTGATAGTGGAAAACCTGTCCTCGTTCGCCCTTTCACAAGTGGTGGGGAAAAGCGTCCTCTTCACATGTATTCCCATTCTGGTTAAGGAAGGAGACGGTGCTCCCGCAAGAGCCGTATGCGAATATCCGGTTTGATTTCCGTGTGGCGGCGGGCATCCAGCTGAAAGCGCGGTATCTACGCGTTCAAACATGCCTGCGCTGTGCGCTGAAGCTCCCGTGGACCGTGACTTTCTCCTTCACCGGATCCGCAGATGAGGCGAACGTGGGTCTTCTCGATGATGTGGAAGAGTGCTTCCAGAAGATTCTGTCGCTTCAACCCTGAATCGGCGGCCTTTGCAGACATTTTTCTGAGGACTAGTAGCGCTAAAATACAAGCTTGGAGCATCTCACGCTGGACAGGGAGCAATCAGTGCCTGAAGACACTATCAGACGTGACCATGACGTTACAATCCGGCTTGGCGCCGCCGCCGGCGACGGCGTGCAGAGCGCAGGGGAAATACTCACCAAAGTGCTTTCGAGAAGCGGACTATACATAGCAACCTATAACGGCAACCAGTCGCTGATTAGAGGCGGCCACGTATGGTTCCACATCCACGCCGGAGAAGAGAGAGTGTATTCGCTTGGCTACGGAATAGACATCCTTGTAGCGTTAACTCAGGCAGCGTGGGACGAGCACAGGGACAGCCTGAACAAAGGCGGCGCGGTCATCTACGATTCGTCCGCGGTGCACGTAGACCACGCGCCGGAAGACGTCAAAGTCCTGGATTTGCCTCTGCTCAAGACGGCTCTCAAATACGATAAAAGGCCGATAATGAAAAACACGGTTGCGATAGGAGCAGCCTGCGCTCTTCTCGGATTAGACCTCAACACTGTTAATTCGGTTATAGCTGAGCAGTTCGCACGTAAACCAGACGTGCAGCAAAGCAACGTCAAGGCTTCCACAGACGGATACGGGCTTGTAGCTCAGGCGGGGAAAATCAAGCAGCTGAACTTCAACTACTCTCAGAAGAGAATGTTCATGCACGCTGACTACGCTCTTGCGGCCGGCGCGGTGGCAGCGGGGTGCAGGTTCTACGCGGCCTACCCGATGAGCCCCGCCAGCCCTATCGTTCACTGGATGACTGCGAACGCGAAAAAGTTCGGCATACGAGTCTTCCTCGGAGAAGACGAGATAGCGGTTGCCAACGCGACCATAGGGGCGTCGTACGCTGGGGCCAGAGCGATGTGCGCTACGAGCGGCGGCGGGTTCTCTCTCATGCAGGAGGCTATCGGGCAGGCGGCCATGACGGAGACGCCTCTTGTGGTTGTGGACGTAATGCGTGCCGGTCCAAGCACCGGTCTTCCAACGAAGACTTCCCAGGGAGACCTGAACATGGTTCTTGGAATCTCCCACGACGACTTCCCGAGAGCCGTTATAGCACCCTCAAACCCTGAAAACTCGTTCTATACGGCGGGAAGAGCCTTCAACCTTGCCGAAAAATATCAGCTTCCGGTTATCGTGCTCCTCGACTTCGCCATAGGGGACGGCGGATACGCGACCGTCGAACACCCGGACTTCAACCTGTTGATCCAGAGGGGAGAAGTTGTCCGCGAGGCCCGTCCCGGCGAACTTAACGGCGTATGGTTCAAAAGATACGGTGTCACCGCCTCCGGTATTTCTCCGAGAGCGTACCCGGGAACAGAGGGCCTGACCTATGTGGCCAAGACGGATGAGCACGATGAATGGGGCCACGACCTCAGCGACGTCTTCGCTGGACTGAAGGAAGCTGTGGCCATGCGTAAAACGATGCATGAGAAGAGGATGCGTAAGATGCAGAACCTGGCCGATGAAATGCGTCCGCCAAACCTGTTCGGCCCAGACGTAGCCGACATGACGGTTGTAACCTGGGGTAGCTCGGCGATGCCTGTTCGTGAAGCTCTCCCTGTTCTCTGGGAGAAAGGCTTCAAGGTTAACAGCCTGGAGTTCGAAGACGTGTACCCGTTGAACCCGGAGGTTGGCTCCGTACTCAAAGGCTGCGCAGACCTCTTCGTCGTAGAACAGAATTACACTGGCCAGTTCGCGAAACTTATTAGGCGTGAGACAGGAATAGACATCGTCAAAAGATACCTGAAATACGATGGTGAACCAATCTATCCCAGCGAGGTTGTTAACGCTTTGCTTCAAAGCATGGCGAAAGGCAGCGTGATACGCGTTGCTTAGCCTGAAATCATATGAAAGCGACACCAAACCCGACTGGTGTCCCGGCTGCGGTGACTTCGGTGTGCTCGCCGCGCTTAAAAGTGCGCTTCTATCCCTGGAGATTCCTCCAAGCAAGGTTGTGATTAGCTCTGGTATAGGCTGCTCAAGCAACCTGCCCGGCTACATTAAGGCGTACGGTCACCACGGCCTGCATGGGAGACCGGTGCCGGTCGCGATAGGAATCAAGATGGCCAACCCGTCGCTCACAGTGATAACCACAGCGGGAGACGGAGACGAATACGGGATAGGCTTCAACCACGTGGTTCACGCGGCCCGCAGAAACAACGAAGTGAAACTGATAGTCATGAACAACGAAATATACGGGTTAACCACGGGGCAGCTGTCGCCGACGTCAAAGCTCGCCCAGAAAACGAAGACTTCTCCCGACGGGAGCATGATATATCCGATCAACCCGCTCACAACGCTTCTGGGTGCGGGTGCGACTTTCATTGCAAGAGGCTTCAGCGGAGACCCCAAGCATCTATCAATGCTTTACCGTGAGGCAATAAAGCACAGGGGGTTTGCGCTCGTGGACACGCTCAGCCCATGCGTCACCTGGCACGACATCTACGACGAGGTAAGAGCCAAAATGTACAAGCTCGACGACACCGGCCACGACCCGTCTGACCCGGTGGCAGCGTACAGGAAGATGACTGAGCCCGATAAGATACCTCTCGGCATCTTCTACAGAAACGAGGAGAAGCCTTCGTTTGAAGAACTCATGGCATCAATGCTTAACTCGCCTCCACCAGTCGACAACGTGTCAAACCTGACCGAATCCCAGGTTAAAGCGATAGTTGAACAGTTCAGCTGAGGCGGCCGCCGTGCTGTCACTGGACTTTGACAGACTCAAAGAGTTCACGGCTCAGTCACATGGATACACGGTTACAGACGACGGCGACGACGTCGTGGTGTCGTTCACCAGCGAACTCGAAGACTCTCAGGAACACTTCCAAGGAGCCGTGATAAGGGTGAGGGGGAGGAAACGCGGCCCCCGGGTAGAGATATATTCCGCAGAAATGGATTACGGGGGAGGAGACGTCAGGAAAATAAGCGTGGATTCACTCGTCGGCTGGGCGCTTTCGGTTGACGAGTACGCCTCCTTTTAGGCGTCCAATATTCGACGGTTCCGGCTTCCGGGCTTACTCAGAAATATATAGGAAGCATTGTGTGCTTGAGCAATAGGTTTGTTGCCGCGGTCGCGGATCGTTCGCGTCGAAAGCCATGTGAGTGAACCGGGTCTCAGGAATCTGTCAGCTCGATGAGCCAGCGATGTGAAAGCGCACGCAAACTCGTCAGTGGGGTTGAAGCGGCTTTCTCAGACTACGTTTAAGTATGCCATGTTCTGAATGGAAACGGTTCTCCTGAATGAACGACCACGTGTCCGCAGACAGACATGACCCCATGGGCGTTGTGAAATCCGAACTCCTCAAACGCGTGGACGCCACGCTTGGAATCGAGCCCAAGAGGTTTGAAATCCCTCCTGAATCTTCCATGGGAGACCTTGCTCTGCCACTTCACGTCACCGCGAAGCAGCTCGGTCTGAACCCAAGGGACCTCGCCTCCAAGGTTGCGTCCCAGATCTCTGGGAGCTCAGATTACGTGGAAAAAGTGGAAGAGCTCAACGGATACGTCAACGTCTTCATTAAAACCGAGAGCCTTGCGGCGCTTGTATGGGATGCTGTCACAGCCCAGGGCTCCGCGTACGGTTCGAAAGAAACCGGAGTAAAGAAAGTGATCGTGGAACACACAAGCGCCAACCCCATTCACCCACTCACTGTGGGAACGGCCAGGAACGCCGTCTTCGGAGACGTGATCGCGCGCCTTCTACGCGCCTCCGGCCAAAACGTCAGAACCCACTTCTACGTGGATGACACGGGTAGACAGACCGCTATAGCGGCCCTCGGATACAAGCTTGTGGGAGGCGGCTCCCCGCAGGGGAAGCCGGACGCCTGGGTGGGAAACATATATGCTTTAACAAACTCGCTGGTTGAACTGGAGTCCGCCAAGAAGGCTCTTGAAAACGCTTCCCCCGACAACGCAGTGGCCCTTAGAGCCAAGGTGGACGAATGGGTTGGCGTCATCGCAGAGCTCGCGGAGAAATCCAGAGACCTGTTCGAAGTTTTATCGGGAAAGATGTCGCAGGGAGCAAGCCTTGCGGAACAGGTGTCTTCAATAATGGTTTCATACGAACGCGGCGAAAAGGAAACCCGTAGCCTTGTCAGAGCAATGGTCGACATGGTTCTCAAAGGAATGGTGGAAACACTTACAAGAGTAGGGATCACCCACGACGCCTTCGACTATGAAAGCGACGTCGTCTGGGAGGGCGACGTAGACGCGTTGATGAACCAGGTGCTGTCGTCCCCCTACGCGGTCAGGAAGGGTCTTTCTGTTTCCTTTAGGTGCGATGACGCTGCAAACGAAACAGGTCTGAAAAAGATTCTGGGCCTCCCGCAGGGATACGTGATCCCCGACCTTGTGCTCACGAGGTCAGATGGGACGACGCTTTACACGACGCGGGATATGGCTTACTCCCTGCGTAAACTGAAAGCGGCGGACGCGGTTTACAACGTTGTAGGCGTGGACCAGAGCCTCAAACAGCTGCAGCTTAAGGTCGTGCTCTACGCCCTCGGCTACAGGCGTGTGCTCGACCAGGTGCACGTGGCCTACGAGATGGTGGATCTGGCGGGCCAGCAGATGTCGGGCAGGCGGGGGCGACTGGTCAGCTTTGACTCACTGCTCGACCAGGCGAAGACAAGGGCTATGCCGGAAGTGCGGAAAAGAAACCCGTCGCTCAGCGCTTCCCAGGTTGAACGGATAGCGGAAGCGATAGGTGTGGCCGCGATAAAGTTCGCGCTGATAGGCGTCGGCTCCACCAAGAAAATAGTGTTCACATGGGACAGGGTGCTCGACTTCGAGAAAAACAGCGGCCCCTACGCCCTGTACACGTATGCGAGGTGCAGCAGCCTCCTTGAGAAGGCTTCTGCGGCAGGCGGCGACCCCGAGTGGAGTCTTCTGTCAAACCCCGCCGAACACAGGCTTCTGGTTTTGGCGGCGAGGCTTCCGGAAACCCTGGAATATGCGGCACAGTATCTGCGGCCGGAAGCGGTGACCGACCATGTTCTCAGAATATGCGACGCCTTCAACTCCTATTACGCCACTGTTCCAATTCTCAAGGCGGCCGACCCCTCGACATCCTACGCGCGGCTTTCCCTGGTGAAAATCGTATCCGGCTGCCTGCTTTCAGCGTTCAACGTGCTGGGCGTGCCCGCCGTGGAAAGGATGTGAAAGGTGAGCGGACTTGAGCTACGAGGAAGCTGAGAAAGGTTTTCTGAGAGCCGGAGAAGTTCTTGCGAAAGCTCTCTCACGGGCCGAAGAAATCGTCTACGAGGGAGCACTTATCCAGGACATATGCACCAAAATGGAGGACATGCTTCGAGTCCACGGATGTGAACCGGCTTTCCCCACGAACGTGTCAGTTAACAGCGTAGCCGCACACGACACCGCTTCCCTTAGCGACCCGCCTACGGAAATAGTCCGCGGCGCGGTTGTGAAACTGGACGCAGGAGCCCACTACAACGGGTACGTCACGGATTCAGCGGTCACAGTCAGCTTCAACAAGTCTGCTCAACCAATCGTAGACGCCTCCAGGGAGTCGCTTAACCTTGCGATATCAAAGGTGAAACCGGGGATGGCTGTCGGCGAGCTGGGAGCAGTCATAGAAGGGAAAATCAGAAGCTACGGTGTGAACCCGATCTACGACCTTACAGGCCACACTATTGAAAGATACAACCTGCATGCAGGAGTCAACGTGCCGAACGTGTCAAACAAAATCGGGTTCAAGCTTGTCCCAGGCGTCGCCATAGCCATCGAGCCGTTCTCCACTTTCGGCACAGGAGAAATATGCGACGCCGAAGTGGGTAAAATATACAGGGGGATAAGGAAGATTCGTTCCCCGATCAGGTTCGATCAACGAATCCTAGAGTATGCGCTCGGGGAAAGAAAGGGACTGCCGTTCACAGACCGCTGGCTTGCGTCCAGCGGCAAAAAGGAGGAAGTCGTTTCCTCGGTGCGCCGGCTCGTCAGATTCGGCGGACTCTACGAGTACAAGGTTCTCCTCGAAAAGTCTGGTGGACTCGTAGCACAGTTCGAGCACACAATCTTCATGAGCCGCGACGGGCCGATCGTCGTCACACAACGTGAAGAGCCAAACAAGTAAACCAAGCACATTTTTACAAAGCACTTAAATCAAGCTTGAAGCCAGAAAGCCTCGTTCGGTGGAAACCTTGAAACGTGTGGCGATTTTCATTGTCCTAGGCCTGTTCTGTGCGATTCTCGCCTCCGGCCTCGTCGCAGGGGCATCCGCCTCCATCAGCCTAAGCCAGTCGAGGGCGACAGCAGGCCAAACCAACCTTAAGGTGACCGGAACAGGCTTCGCGGCCGATTCTCAGGTTCAGATACATTTGGTTATCAACGGAACAGCCATAAGCCAGCCCTACTGGACTGTCAGCACAGATTCCTCGGGCTCGTTTGTGGCCGTCGTAACCGTGCCCAGCTATCTTACACCCGGCTCCTACACGGTGGTCGCCGAGGACAGTCAGGGTAACACAGCGTCGGCGCCGCTCACGGTTTCGACGCCGCAGCCCAACCCTCTGACGACTCTGGGCACGTTCATCTACCTGATCTTCTTCGTAGTACTGTTCTTCTTCCAGACTCAGCTTCAAAGCATGATCTACCGTTCACAGGTTGAGAAAGCTGTGAACACCTTGGACGGCCTTGAAAAAGAAGCCACAAACATGGTTAAACAGGCCGCTCTCCAGGGAGGCGCTCCAAGCAACGAAGTTGACAGGCTTATCGGCGATTCGCTTGAAACATTCACAATAGAGCCCGTTGACAGAGACCCCGCCGGAGTCCTTGGAAGACTTGACCATATTCTGGACGTCAGAAACATTCGTAGCAAAGGAGACGCGAAAAAGATCGCCCCCAACTACAACGGGCCACAGCTACTCAACTTCGAGGTAAGCCTCGAGGCCGCGTGGGCCACCCACTACGTGGCTAAGGTGATCAAGCACTATTATCTCACAGCCAGGAAAACCAACAACTTCTACCTGTACCTGCAGCTCAGCATGATGATACCCATGATTGTTGAGATCGCGAAAATCTACAAGAGGGCAACCAAACACTTCCTGCTCGGCGTCCCGATAGGCGACTCCGTGGGACCCATGGTAGCGTTAAACCTGGTTGGCAGCGCGCCTATGAAGGACGTGGAGGAAGACACCGAATACGCTGAAACCCAGTTCGAAGACAGGACGCTCGTGGTCGTGAAAGCCAAGGGACCCGGAGCCACCGTCGGTAAACCAGGCAAAGCCATCGCCAAGCTTGCAGACATGTACAAGGACAGGCTTTCAAGAGTGATTACTGTGGACGCGGCCCTCAAGCTCGAGGGAGAGAAAACGGGAACCGTGGCCGAAGGCGTAGGCGCAGCCATAGGCGACCCGGGACCAGAGAAGTTCGCCATAGAAAACTCTGCTACAAACCTGAAGATTCCGCTCGAAGCTGTGATAATCAAGCAGAGCGAAGAGGATGCGATAACAGCCATGAAGAAAGACATAGCGGACGCCGTGCCAACCGCACTGGACAAAATAAAGAAGATAGTACTCGAACGCACGAAGCCCGGAGACGTGATAATAGTGGCGGGAATAGGTAACACCGCGGGAGTCCCATAGAGGCGTAGAAAAATGGCGTACAGATTTGATATAGGAAGATTCGTAATGATAGTGATCGCAGTCCTCTTCATGTCAGTGCTATTCCTGTACACCGGACTCGGCGGACTAGGAACCGCTCGCCCGACGTTTTCCCCAGCCTCCACGTTCCCGTTCCTGGTACTGGTTTCAATAGCCGTCGGCCTCGCGCTAAGCGTCGTCAGAGTCAACCCGTCCAAAGACGACATCGAAATCACCACGGAAACAAGGTGCCCCTCATGCGGCTTCGTGGCGCAGAGAAAATTCGTAAACGGAGACTACATAACAAAACAGGACCAACCGTGCCCCAAGGACGCTACGCCAATGGTTATCCACAAAATATACGTGGTTGAGCCGGCAATCAAAAAGTAGATTCACGCAATTTATCTTCGCACGTAAACAGTCACACTCACATCAAATTTCCTCTACAACGACGCACACGCAGTATACGTCGATAAAACGTATTAAAAAATAAGAAATAACTTCCTGCCATTTGATTCCAACCGAATTCATATCGACAAGCTAAGGGAACGTTAACTTTTTCGTGGGCCCGAACAACGCTGGTAAGACCGATCTCTTTGAAATAATAATGTTCCTTGGCCGAATATTTCAATCCCCCTCAGTTCCTTTGGTGACTTTAACCCTGTTTTCCATTATCGTAGATACATTCAGC
>JAVZLA010000046.1:0-9945 GCA_038883995.1 Thermoprotei archaeon
GGCGCTTGAGAACTCTGTTGAAATGGACCTGAACATGGTGCACGCCCAAATGGTTCGCCGGATCGACGACAGATGGATTGGATACGGTCTAACAGATCTGCTGACTGTTCGTCAGAAGGAGATCTTGGGTGGAGATAGAAAGAGGTGGCGTGTTCCAGTTGGGCGCGTTCAGGTCCCGGTGCTGGGATGGGTTATCAGGAAAACCGAATTGAACAGGTCTGGTAGAACAAGAAAGTTCAGGCTCAGATGCAGGGCGGGCTCGGGCGAACTCAATGTGATGTTCAGGAAGCCCTTTTCAGAGATCGATAGCAAAGAGGCGAGACGCATAGTAGCGGCGCTTGCACAGGGTAAGGTGAATGTAACCTCGGTGAAAACCGAGGCGGTGGAAATGAATGCTCCTCCACCATACACAACAGATACTTTGCTCGCCGAAGTTTCCAAAAGCTTCGGATGGTCGGTGGGGGAAATCATGATGAGGCTTCAAAACCTGTTCGAGACAGGACTCATAACATACCATAGGACGGATCATACGCATGTTTCCAGCACCGGAATCGAGCTGGCGAGACAGTATCTTGAATCTACCTGGCGCGATGAGTGGCCGCTACTGTTTCAGCCTAAGCCCTGGGGAGAGGAAGGCGCGCATGAGTGTATCCGCCCCACGCGTCCCATAAACGGCGAGGAGCTCAAACGGCAGATCGATCTACTGCAGATACCAGGGGCTGAAGCCTTGGACTACAGGCACATCAGGCTTTACGACGAAATCTTCAAGAGATTCATAGCAAGCCAGATGCGCTCTTCAAAACTTTTGAAACAGCACGCGGAGTTTTCAGCTCTCGACATGCAGTCTTCCCAGGACGGATATGTTGACGTGCTGGAGGAAGGCTTCACCAAGGTTTACCCGCGCAGAATGGTTGTCCCTCTTGCACAGGGCGATGCGCTGGACGTCCTCAAGGTGGACTACGTTGTTTCTTCCGATAATCCTCTGCCCTCTGAAGGAGACGTTGTAGCTTACATGAAAAGCAAAGGCATAGGTAGGCCGTCGACTTACGCCTCAATAATAGAGCGCCTCAAACGCCACGGCTACGTCTTCGCCACCAAGCGCGGCTCCCTTGTGGCCACGAAACATGGCATACAGATTTACAACTTCCTGAACCGCAAGCTGGTTCAGCTCAAGTCTATTCTGGACGAAGAATACACGGCTTCACTGCAGCGTAGACTGCAATCGTTGGAGTCGGGTAGCGCCGAGTTCGTGGAACTTGCGGAAAGCTGTTACGGCGACTTTAAACTCATAAAGGCTTTGGCATCCTAGCCGAAAGCCGGTGGCACAAAGTCTCCCAGAGCCTTCTTGTTTCTGGCTCTCATATACCTGGACCTAGCAGCCACTCCGGCAAATATGAGCAGAATTCCAGCCGCACTCGCAAGACCAGCCCCCACCCAGGAAACCTGGCCTGAAAACTTGATCGCGAGGAACGCCGCCACCTGTGCTACGCCCAGGATTGACTCGCCGGTGTACGCCCGTTCTTCACCCAGATACGTGAACCCGAACAACACTAGTGAAGCTATCAGGGCTGCCACCATGGCTGCGTACGCGATCAGGGAGCCCATCAGTATCGCGCTGACGATCACGGCTACCACGTTTACGAGGGGCGCGTTCCTATGAACCTTATAGACGGCTGCTTCGGGCATCTTCTAGACCAGCTTTACTGTGACTTTTAGGGTTTTTGTGTTCAGAGGGAAAGAAATGTTGCTGAAACAATATGGAAGCGTGACCGCTGCCGACGTAGACCCGGCTTGAGGCACACTGGAAACCCGGAGTGAGCCAGGCGGCGGAAAGAGCTTATCTTTTCGGAGAGGCCAGAAGCCATAGGGGCTATGACGACACCGGCCCGTTTGAACAAGTGATATGGATCTTGAGTGCGTTGAGCCCCGCGTGTTTCTGGCTTGTAGTTAGTTCAAAGCCGGGAAAACAGGATGCGGCTCTTGCTGAGGCATTGGATCTGATGATCCTGTGCGGGTACACTGGTCAGCCCGCCTACGCGAACGTAGACTCCAGCGTATTCGTGTTTCCGGTCAACTCAAAGCTTGTGCCCAAACTAAAGCAAATGTTCGGACGGCGCTCTGGGGGCGCGATCGCCTCAACATTTCTGGCGAAAGAAGCTTCTCTAAAACAAGTGTCGGAAGACCAGGTAAAACGGGGAGCGGACCGCTTTGGGCCGTCAGGAACAACAGGTCATGAGCACAGGGTCATACGTATAGGTGACCGTGCGTGGGTTTGCGTTGAAAGATGGGTATAGGTCTGTGTTTCAGGTCACGGGTCAACGCGTAAACACTTCTGTGCCCTGCTCCGACAGTCCGTACACTTTGACGGACTCTGGGCCAAACTCTTTGACCAGGTGACACACGTCTCTGGCGAGACGATCAAGATTCGTCGGAGCCACTCTGACGACTCCTTTGTCTCTGTAGGCTATTATTCTGAAACCGGTTTGCCTGAACTCCCGTTTTCGGACGTTGTCAAGCATATATGTTCCGCCCTTCTTCTGCGGCTCAAAGAGCTTGGGCTCAATTTCCTTTACGAGTCCAAGATCTTCCGGTGTAAGCCCTTCTACGGGAAGCGGAAGGACCTCGGTTAAAGTAAGCAGGTTCAGAAAAAGCGCCTGAGAGTCGAACAGACCTTCTCCGAATGAATTTTCACGTATCACGGAGAGTTCGCCCCGATAACCAGTCAGTGACCTGAAGTTTTCGAGGACTACCTGATCTCTTTCGCTGATTCTGTGCGCCTTTTTGGTCGCAAGCGTTACACCTCTATCCAAAGTAGAGAACAAACGGACCCCTTCTACGTCGAAGACAGCCGCGTACGGCGTGTATATGCTAGCCATGGATGAACTCATCGACTGTTTCAGCAATTCTTTTCACCGGATAGTAGTTCGAAATGGCTTGGGATACCGCAGCCGACTTCTTGGCGTAGTTCTCCTCGACTATAGTCCTCACCGCTTGCTGCATCCTCTCAGGCGTCAGTTCGGAGAAGGGGATTTTTACCGCGACTCCCACACTCTGCAAAGAACTTGCTATCTGATCGTGTTCCGTGTGGTTTGGAGTAGGCACCACAACCATTGGCAGCCCGTAGCGTAGCGCCTCACCCACAGATGTCTGACCGCCAACCGAAACGAAAACGTCCGCAGCAGCATATGCCACCCTTCTATCTGGAAGCCAGTCGCAAGCCATAACACCTTCAGACAGGGAAATTCTGTCGGAGCCTCCTGGTTCGCCTCTTGAAAACAGAACTTGGAAACCATCTCGGGAAACGTATTTCGCGGCGTCCATCATTTTTCCCCTCATTGACTTGCGCTCCCATGGAAGTCCGCTCAACCCAAAATAGATCAGGGGTTTACTGCCAGATATGTTTAGCAGCCGCTTCGCCTCATCTTTGGTTAGCCCAATTCTCGGTTGCGAAACCGTTCCGATGAACAGGGTCTTGTGCTTCAGGAATTCGGGGACGACCACAGAATCTCTGCACACGGTCAAAGGAGGCGGGTAGTCGGCTATCAGAACAATGTCCGCTAGATCCCAGCCGAGGCCCATCAGCTCTAAGGCGATCCTTTCGACGACGCCTTTTACGAAGCCAAGGCCCGGCACTTTTGTTTCATCTATTGGCAGAACAACCTTAAACTCATGCATGATCAGGACCGTCCTTATTCGCAGTATACGTGAGGCTATGAGTGTAGACAGACGGCTATCTGAGACGACCAAGCGGGGCCTGTGTTTTCTTAGCACATTTAGTTCAGACCTCACCTGAGACATGAAAGCCCTGAACGCGGAAGGAGTCTGCCTGAATGTTTCTTTCAGGCTTATGGACCCGTCTTCTTTGCTACCATAACTCAGGCGCCGCTCACGGTAGGTAGTGTAGCCCTTCCTCAAACAGATATCCGCAGAGTCCCCGTAGGTGGTGAACACCACTTTAAGACCTTTCTGCGTAAGAGCCTCGGCGACAGGAAGAAGCCTACCTACATGCCCGAGTCCGATGCCACACGCTCCCAACACAACGTCCACGCGCTCCTCAACGTGTGACATCTGTGAACCGCTTGGCTGACTCCCTCTGTAGCTTTTATAAGGTTTAGCAGAAGACTTCAGGCCTTAGCTGGTTCTTCTTGCTCGAACAAATCTAGCGTCAGCGAACTAGTAGATGTAATAAGTGGCTTGGAGCTATGGCTGTCGTAGCAGGCGGCAAAAGTGTCTGTCAGAATAAGTTCCTATATGTCGACTCCTGTGGTGGCTGTAGGGCCAAACGATAACCTTGCCCACGTCCGCAACCTCATGATAAAGTTCAAGATAGGAAGAGTTGTCGTGGTAGACGACGATCATGTGGCTGGAATACTAACTTGGACAGACCTGATGAAGTCTCTTCTTTCCATGGAAAAGGACTGGGCTACAAGACCCATAGATATGATACTTGCCAAAGAAGTGATGACGCAGAACCCCGTCATGATTAGAAGCTCCAAGTCGATCAGGCTTGCAGCCAAAAACATGATCAAGAGAGGTATAAGCGGCCTGCCAGCCGTTAACCAGCAATCGGAGCTCAAGGGCATGATAACGAAGACAGATGTGGTGAGAGCCATGCCCAAAACGCGAGCATCGAAGCTCACTGTCGAACAGGTGATGTCCACTCCAGTCGTGTCCGCCACTCCTTTCCACACGGTTTATCGCGCGGCGGCTCTCATGTCAGAGCACAGGATAGCACACTTGGTTATTGAGGAAGGTGGGACTCCGGTAGGTATAATATCCAAAAGCGATTTGGCTTCATACGTTCCTTTGGTTGGAATAGACTCGGGTTCGGATGCTCATCCCTCATTCATAAAACTGAAGCGTCTGCGCTTCGGTGTGCCACATCAGGCGAGAATGTACAACGTTCCAATCGCAGCCGACCTTATGACCACCAGCCTTGTCGTGTCAAGGCCGGATGCCACTCTTCTCGAAGCTTCTCAGGTGATGCTAAGAAGAGGCATAAGCAGTTTGCCAGTGGTCTCCGAAAACGACGCCCTCATCGGGATAATTTCGAAGTCAGACCTGGTTAAGGCGGTAGCGCGATACAGGTAGCTCCTCCTATGCCAGACCGGAACTACGCTTTCCCCAAGTAGCTAGGGGCCGCTCCCCCAGCGCTAGCCGTGACCGCCAGTCCAGCGAAGTGGAAAACACTCGGGTAATGCAGTTTGGTGTCAGACTTCTCTGAAAGCGCTCCCTTGGCTTGGTCTGGTTATCCTGCTTGGACCAGGCACCAAAGGTAGAATATCGTCCGTTCTTAGCGTTTTCACATAGTCGAGTTCCGGGAAAGAGGCGACGGCCATCTTTAAAACCCTTTTCGCGGTCGTGTTGCGGTCTGTGTCGCCGGGTTCAAGCACGGCGAAGCTTTCCCCGCACATGGAATCCGGCGGGTACGAGCAGATTCTTCTCTCCCCGTCGTCAAGCGAACGCAACCCTAGGGCAATTCTGAGCGGCACAGACTTGACGTAGTTTTTTTCGTGGAAGATTATTCCTCCCTTAGCTAGGAACTCTCCGCTCGGCGGACTTGTCGACACCTTCGCTCCCGTGGCGTAAAACACGTCGACTGCCGTTACACCGGCCTGCCACGCTCTTGAATAGGATGCAGCGAACTGGGATGCCTCTGTCAAAGTTCTTTCACCGTGGGGCGCCGTTATAACTGTCAGCGACGCCCCTGTGAAATCGGCGTGCAGAATGGTGAATGAGTCGGTCCCATATTTCTTGGCGAGCGACTCGTTCTGTGACGCGTCCTTGCCGGAAACTACTAGGACGTTTTCAGAAGAATAGAACCAGTGATATTTTTCAAACCATCTTTTCTTGATAAGAGACTTCGCTTTGGATCTGAGCGAAGCAATCTGTGCTCGCTCTTTCGCCTTGGCTGCTTCTTCTTCTAGGCGAAGAGCCGTCTTCAGAGCTTCAGCTGCCTTCCGTTCTTCCTCTTTCGCCTCTGAGTAAATCAGGCCGATGTTTGGGCGTGCACCGAGTAGAGGATTCAGTTTGAAACCCACGTCGTCTACGCTCACTTCAATCAGGTTGGAAGCCAGCCGTCTCCACTTAGAGCCTGAAAGCGAAGGAAAAAGTAACCCGGCTCGCTCCGAAGGGTTTCTGGAAGCCAGGAGCTCGCTGAGTGAGCCGAGTCCCGATTCCAGTTCGGCTGCAATGTGTCTGAGTTTGAGAGCGTGTGCGGAAAGCTGTTCGGCGCTTTGCCGAGCCTTCAGAGCAGACGCAGTCTTTCTGTCTGCCTCAGACCTCACAGTCGATGAGGCTTCGTCTGATGTCCTGGCGGTTAGCATAGGCTCATAGTATTCCGAAACAGCCGAACAGAAATCCGTCTGCTTCTTCAAAGTATATCCCGACTTGACATCCGATTCAAAGAGAAGCGGGTGAACGTTGACCATTCTGTCCTGTTCGTATACTATCACAGGCTCAAGCGTTCCTGTTCGAACCTGTTCCACCACTTTAAGACATTCGGCGTTCACTTCTTCGACAAGCCGGCTGTCGACCTGTTTTGCAGGAGTCTGGGGGTCAACTCCCATTCTGTAAAGCACTTCCCTGTACAGTTCTGAAGGACAGTTGTATGCGTGGGAAAGTGCCTGTATCAGTGTTTCACCCGAAATAGGAACCATTTCCTCAAGATAGGCTCCTCGTGGCCGAGGCTTGACGTAATGTGAGCCAGGAGTGATTCTTCTGTCTTTGACTTCTATGAATTCAAGTGCTGAAACAACTTTGCCCTCCTTCGTCAGTACGATGTTGCCTCTGCCAGCCAGCTCATAGCTAATCGAGTAGTTTTCGTCGGCATCAAAGACGACGACACGGTCGAAGTCCTCTTGCTGCACTCGGTTGACCCATAGACCCTTCAGCTGTGAAAGGGCTGTGCTAAGCGGAGAAGACAGAGTTGACTTGGACACAGATGAAGTTGAAAACAAAAACCCTGTTGCATCCATTACAAGCGTGAACTGCCCCCTTGCGCGCGAGTAGACTTCGAACACTACCGCCCGGCTGTGAAGTTGGCGAACAGAGTTCACCCTGAACGGCGTCAGCGAACTGATCTCCCGCGCCACTGCGCACAGATCCAGCGCACTCAGTGAGCGCTTTTCAACAGGAGAACTGTCCCTAGCTGTTCTTGTCTCCACTTGGTCTCTTTCCTTTTTCCATCATTTGGGCTACAAAACGAAGAGCTTCCTCGCACGCGTCGAGCTTCTGTAATTCTGTCTCTGGGAGGACAAGGGAGGACTTGGCCTTTGACATAGAGGTAAGACTGGCTTCAACCCATTTGGCGTCACCCCTTGAAATAGCCTCAACCACCACGTGATTGGTGTTGGCGTCGCGCAGACACGACACCATTCCTTCGAGAAAGCGTATGTATGAATCGACATCTCCGCCAACCTCAGGTTGGCTCTTGTAACCGTTCAGCAGTTTCGCAGCTGCTGAATGTCCTCCTGAATAGTACTCTGACAGCACTTTCACCACGATCTTTCTCCCAGCCCTGCTTTCCCAGTTTTTCATTTTTAGTCAACAAGACCGTTATCCGTGATAATAAACTGTTGCTCGCTGCCGGAAGAAGACTCGGGCAGCGCGCACTGCGCCAGTCTAACGGAGCCAGGTCCTTTACGAAGCATAAGTCTAGTTTGAAGCATCGGGGGCAGGGGGACGAAGCCAACAGAGGGTTCTGCCATGACTACGGCAAGTCCAAGTTCACGGACTGGGCGCGCCAACCCGATGAGCAGTCTGGTGTATTCTGCGTTGGAAGCGAACTGAGCTCTCCTACCTCCTGCAAAAGCGTAAGGCAGGTAGCCCCCGTCCACGAGCAGAACCCTTTTTCCAGTGTTCCGCATACTGTCCACGGCCTCCGCAAATATTTCCGGGTCACGTTCGAAAGTGCAGGCATAGGAGACGGCGTCCAAGCCAGACTCGTCCACTCCGAATCTTTTCAGAACCGCGGAAACCCTGTTCACGTCGATGTCCCCTTTGAAATCCAAGTACAGAACCCCGGACCCTAACCCTCCGCTCTGTTTGCCGAGCTGCGCGGTAACGCATAGCTGCATGAGTAGCTGAGTTTTCCCGGAGCCGGGCTCTCCCACCACCTGAACGATTTTACCGGTCTCTACGCCTCCCTCCAAAAGGGCGTCCAACGACTGCACCCCGGTCGTCAACTTGGCTCGTCGACGCCTGGACGCATTGATTTTGACGTTTTTCTCGAGTTTCGCAAGTTCACGTAGAAGTATGAACTCCTCTTCGGATATTCCTGACGTCGTACTGTAAGCGTCCGCGCTCCCTATCCTCTGGATCAAGCCGCCTTTTTTCGTAATCCTGTTGAACAGAAAGTCTACGCCATATTGGTTTAATACGTTTTTGAACCCGCGGTCTAACCGGTTTTCAGACACCTGACTGGCTGTCACCCAAATAGTTCAGGAGACTTATGTTGTTGTCCACGCCTTTCACTATTTCGATGCATTTACGCGGGTCGAGCGCTTTGAATTCAAGTCTGCTTTCGACCAGTAGTCTTCTCGCCGACTTCGTTATGGCTGGAGCAGCCAGTATTCCCCTTACTTCCCGTCTTTTCGAAATTGCTCTGAGCCTTGAAACATAGGCGAGGAGCTGATTTATGTCCGAGGCTTTAGCGGTCAGCCTTTTGAACTCTATTGCGACAAGTTTGTCGTTACGGTCAAGCGCAAGAAGATCCACGAAGCCTGACTTGATATGGAACTCCTGTGTTATGACTCTGAGCCCTTCTTCAATCAGTTCGGGCAGATACACCACGCTATCACGCATCTGAGCTTCCGTTCCGTTGAGTTCTATCAGAGAGTTATCGGAAAAGTTTAGTTCAATAGCCAGGTAGACGCGGCCAAACTCAATGTCCATTGTCTGCCTGCTATCCCTCGTCGAGGCATGTATCTCCATTCTTTCCCCTTTGGCCTTCGCGAACACAAGCGAACCCGGCGGCTGATAGTTCACGGGCCGATATCCCCAGACCTGGTGAACCAGAACAGCTCCATCTTCTTTCAGCATTACTATTCTTTCTCCTTCGCTTAGCACAGACGTGGCTCTGCCCTTGTATCTAACGGAACATACACCGAACAACACCAGAGCGCGCCTCTTGGAACTGGCGTTCATCACGGCTTCCGCAGCCGTCTTAGGATCCGGGTCTGGCATCATTTTGATGGGCTCTCTGCGCGTCTGGTAGATCATCGGATCTTGGTAGAGACTTCGAGCACGAATATATGCTTTCCATGACTTGCTTCTCCGACAGTCTATGGTTTGTCCGCGCTCAACCCTAAAGAACCCTTACGTCATGGCATACGAGTATTTCAATGCGGATGTTTGTGGCATGCGATCTCGATGATCCAAACGTCGTGGAACAGCTGGTCGATTTTCAGCGAGAGGTGCTGTCGCCGTTTCGGGAGCTCAGACTCGTTCATCCTGATGCGATGCACTTTACCCTAGCCTTCCTTGCAGACCAAGACTCCTCGTCTGTCGGAGTATTAAAGCAGAGACTGAAGGAAGTGCATGCCGCTCCCTTCAAACTGTCGCTGGCTGGTGTGACAGCTTTCCCAACTCCGGAAAGACCTAGGGTGATAGTTGCCTCAGTGGAAAGGGGCTCGAACGAGCTTTCGGCTCTGGCTCAAAGCGTCCGCGCCGCCCTCGCCGCCATAGGGGTCTGGTATGACTCCAAGCCATTCGTCCCGCATATGACGCTTGCGAGAGCAAGTTTCGCAACAACAAGGCTGAGCGAGACGCTGAGACTCAGCTCTGGGAGATTTTTCGGCGAGGTTGTTATAAGCACCATGCGCCTCAAGTCGAGTGAACTGACGCCGGCCGGGCCACTGTACAGGACTCTGGCCGAGCTTCCGCTGGAAGAATAACAATGTCCGCAGTCATAGACCAAATCTTGGCAGAAGTCGAGCGCAGGGT
>JAVZLA010000047.1:0-9471 GCA_038883995.1 Thermoprotei archaeon
TTCCCAAGCATGAACTGTTGTCTAAAGAAGAATCTGAGCGCCTTCTAAAGGAGTTCGGAGTTAAGGGCTGGCAGCTACCGAGGATAGCACAGGACGATCCCGCTGTGCGCGATCTTAACCCGGAGACTGGTCAGATAGTGAAGATCACACGTCAAAGCCAGTTAACAGGGTCCTATGTTGTCTACCGGATTGTGAGCCAAGCGATAGGCCTCAAAGCTCCAGCAGAGGCTCCAGTCGTAAAGGAAAAGAAAGCGAAAGAGCCGAAGAAACCTAAACGTTCAACAAGCAAACCCTCTCCCAAAAAGACTTCGACAGCCGCACCCAAAACGCAACGTAAAAAGAAGTGACGTTGCGGCGCTTCGCAAGGCGTTAACTGAAATCGAAGTGAATCCCACACATGAGTGTTAACGGAAGCCAAGTTAGGTTGGAGGACGACGCTGTTGTACTCGTCAGCGCTCTGATCCAGGAGAAGGGTTTGGTACGTCTTCATCTGGACTCGTATAACAGGTTTATACAGACCGAGTTCAAGCGAATAGTTGAGGAAGTGGGGGTTGTCGAGGCCACCAAAGGTGACCTCCGCATAAAGATAACCAACGTGTACGTTGGTCGCCAAGTCTACGACCCCTTCACAGGTAAGCAGCGGGTTATCCCGGAGATCACTGAGCCAGACTTCGTTACGAGGCCGATCGTCCCGTTAGAAGCAAGGCTGCGGGGTGTGAGCTACGCTGTTCCGGTTTACTGTGACTTCGAGATAACCGATGGGCAAGACCAGTACGAGGAGAAATCTGTCCTTATAGGGGAGCTTCCGGTGATGTTGAAGTCGAACATCTGTATCACAAGCGGTCTCAGCAAGGAGCAGCTTATCGAAATAGGCGAAGACCCGGAGGATCCCGGAGGCTATTTCATAATCAACGGGTCTGAACGCATAGTTGTTTCTCAGGAAGACCTTGCGACCAACCATGTTTTTGTGGAGGAAGGGGCGGCAAGTTCTTCAGTGCTAAACGTTTCGAAGGTAAGCTCCGTAACACGCACTGCGAACAGGACTAACGCTTCTGTTGAGCTGACCAAGGACGGCAAACTCTACGTTTACATCGTGCGCTCAAAGTTTCCGATGGGAATCGTGCTGAGGGCTCTTGGTGTTGAGACAGACCGCGACATGGCTCAGCTGATTTCACAGGACGAACAGATACAGGAGCTTCTCACACCCTCTTTCCTTGAGGCCGAGCAGCTCGCTTCAACAGTGGACGAGGCTCTCCGATACATCGGGAACAGGATAATGATCGGATTCTCGAAGTCCACCGATCCGAAGAGGAGGGCTGAAGAGATCATAGCCGCACGCCTTCTGCCTCACCTGGGTACAGCCAATTCCAGGGATGTCAAGTCCAAGAAGGCTGCTTTCATCGCGAAAATGGTTGAAAGCCTTCTCGAAGCAAACCTGGGAAGGGTTCCGCCCACGGATAAAGACCACTATGCGAACAAGCGTCTGAGACTGGCGGGCGACCTTATGGGTGTTGTTGTAAGAAACGCGATGCAGAACTTTGTAAAAGACCTGCGACACAACATAGACAAAAGCAGGAGCAGGAAGGGTCGCGTGGTAGTGAAGGCGCTTGTGAGCGCGAACCTGCTTACAGATAAGATTCAGCATGCGCTTGCAACAGGCAACTGGCCTGACGGAAAAACCGGTGTCAGCCAGATATTGGACAGGACAAACTATCTTTCTACACTCAGTCATCTGAGACGCGTCATATCTCCTCTGAACAGGCTGCACGCCAACCCTGAGGCGCGTGAGCTACATATGACGCAGTGGGGTCGAATATGCCCCAGTGAAACCCCTGAGGGAGTTAACTGTGGACTTGTTAAGAATCTTGCGCTCGCAGCGATCGTTTCTGTAGGCATGTCGGAAACCGAGGTTTCGAAGTTTGAGGATTCTCTTTACAGACGCCACGGCGTTAAGCCCGGACCGATTCCAGAGGACCAGTCACTGGTTTCCCGCGTATACCTGGACGGCAGGCTGATCGGCCATCATCCGGACGCATCCAAGCTCGTGGAGGAGCTAAGGGAGAGAAGGAGGACCGGGGGGCTTTCGGTCGAAGTCAGCGTTGCCGTGCTGGAGGTTGCCGGCAGGTCTAACGTATACGTGTCCACGGATGCCGGTCGAGTTATGCGTCCTCTGATCATAGTTCGCCAGGGCAAAAGCGCTCTGACGCCTGAGGCTGTGAACGGGCTGCGTACTGGAAGCCTTCGTTGGAGCGACCTGATCAGTAAGGGTATGATCGAATACCTGGATGCGTTGGAAGAAGAGAACGCGCTCGTCGCCATGGATTCCGAGACGCTCGCAAACTCCAGCCGCCCAGAAAAGTACACGCATCTCGAGATAGCTCCCTGGGCCATGATGGGTGTTGTTGCTTCCATTATCCCTTACAGCGACCACAACCAGTCGCCCCGAAACACGTACGAGTCAGCTATGGCTAAGCAGGCTCTCGGGTTGTTTGCGTCCAACTTCAGGTTAAGAGCGGACACCCGTGGCCACATACTGCACTATCCTCAGAAGCCGATAGTCACTACCAGCGGAGCCAAGGTTGTGGGCTTCGAGTCGCGTCCAGCCGGACAGAATGTTATTCTTGCAGTTGCCCCCTTTGAAGGCTACAACATAGAAGACGCCGTGATAATGAACAAGGCGAGTGTGGACCGCGGCCTTGGAAGATCCACGTTCTTCAGAATGTATGAGGCCTCTGAGAAAAAGTATCCGGGTGGCTACATGGACAAGATATCGGTCCCAGATCAGACCGTCAGAGGCTACAGGGGTGCCAAGCTCTACGAAAAGCTAGACGAAGACGGGATCATCTCACCCGAAACAGAGGTTTTTGGAGACGAGGTCGTTATAGGAAGAGTGAGCCCTCCCAGGTTCGGCCAACAGTTAAGAGAAGTCGAGGTGGGCGGCGTAATACAGCAGGATACTTCCGTTTCCCTCAAACACAGCGAACAGGGCAGAGTTGACAGGGTCACGATAACATTTGATAAAGACGGAAACAGGCTGATCAAGGTCAGAGTCCGCGACCTCAGAGTTCCTGAACTTGGAGACAAGTTCGCATCCCGGCACGGTCAGAAAGGTGTCGTTGCCTACCTTGTTCCTCAAGAAGACATGCCGTTTACAAGGGATGGTATAGTCCCAGACATAATGATCAACCCGCATGCTTTCCCGTCCCGGATGACTGTGGGCCAGCTCATAGAGCTCATGGCGGGCAAAGTGGGGTCGCTGCAGACCAGGCAGGTGAACGCGACGCCGTTCGTAGGCGAAGACGCTGAGTCGATGAAGAAGGCCCTTAAGGAACTGGGCTTCAGCCCGGCGGGCGTGGAGTCGGTGATAGACGGTCGTACAGGCAGACGAATGGACGCCGAACTGTTCATCGGAGTAGTGTACTACCAGAAGCTTCACCATATGGTGGCTGACAAGATTCACGCGCGCTCACGTGGTAACGTTCAGATAACCACAAGGCAGCCAACGGAGGGAAGGGCGAGGGAAGGGGGTCTGAGGTTCGGTGAAATGGAGCGAGACGTACTCATAGGTCACGGGGCGGCCGCGCTTTTGAAGGATAGGTTGCTTGACAACTCCGACAAGACCACTGTCGGAGTATGCGACCTGTGCGGCCACATGGTGTACTATGATTTCAAGCGGGCGGAATACATCTGCCCCATTGACGGCAACAAGACGAGGGTGAGCCTGGTGAGCACCCCCTATGCGTTCAAGCTTCTGCTACAGGAGCTGATGAGCATGGGGATTTCTCCCAGGCTGAAGGTTGTTGAGGTTGGTGAAAGATAGATGTCTCCGGCTTTGTACAAAACTGTGAAAGGTCTAAGGTTCGAACTGATGTCTCCGGATCTGGTCAGAAAAATTTCGGTCATGGAGATCAAAACGGAAGACCTCTACGACCGGGATGGGCTGCCAGTCAAAGACGGCCTTATGGACAGACGTATGGGTACGCTTGAACCAAACCAGCGATGCCAGGTGTGCGGGGGCCTCTGGAGTCAGTGCCCTGGACATTTCGGTCATGTTGAACTGGCCAAGCCAGTTTATCACGTTGGCCACATGAAGAAGATAGTTGAAATCTTGAAGGCCACCTGCTTCCAGTGCCACAGGCTGATGCTTCCGGAACAGGAGATAGCGGAACTCTATTCCAGGTTTGAGAGAATAGAAGTGAAGAGGCCGGAGCAGGCAAGAAACTTCGTCAAAAAGGTTGTTGCCAGAGCCGCCGGCTCACGGACTGGAGAGAAGGCTCTTCCCAACTGTCCCCACTGTGGTGCGCCGCGCAGAAAAATCAGGCTTGAGAAGCCTGTGACCGTGGTTGAGGAGAAAGAAGAAGGAGACGTGAAGATTTATCCGGACCAGGTTCAAATGGATCTTGCGCTCATCGAAGACAAAAGAGACATCAAGCTTCTTGGCATGGACCCGGACTACGCGAGACCCGAATGGATGATTCTTACAGCTTTACCTGTGCCTCCCCTAGTAGTAAGGCCGTCGATTATCCTTGAGTCGGGTGACCGCTCGGAAGACGATCTGACACACAAGCTGGTCGACATCGTCAGGACGAACAAGAAACTGAATGAATGCGTCGTAAACGGCTCTGCGCGAATAGTGATCGAGCACTGGTGGGATCTGCTGCAGTTCCACGTGTCCACTTTCTTTGACAACGAGATCGCTGGCTATCCTCCAGCCAAGCACAGGAGCGGTCGCCCTCTGAGAACTATCGCCCAGAGACTCAAAGGCAAGGACGGCCTGTTCCGTGGAGGACTCTCTGGTAAGCGCGTAGACTTCTCTGCGAGAACAGTTATCTCCCCTGATCCGAGCCTCAGCATAAACGAGGTCGGAGTCCCGGAGCAGGTGGCTCTGATACTCACCATTCCTGAAAGGGTTACATCCAGTAACATCGAAACGCTGAAACAGGCTGTAATAGCGGGAGCCGACAAGCTGGAAGGAGCGAACTACATCATCAGACCCGACGGCAGAAGAATCGACCTGAGCAGAGTTAAGGAGAGAGAGGAGCTGGCTCAGGGCCTGGACGTCAACTACATTGTTGAGAGACATATCAGAAACGGAGACATCGTGCTGTTCAACAGGCAGCCGTCACTGCACAGAATGTCCATCATGGCTCACCGCGTGAAAATCCTTCCCGGCAGAACGTTCAGGCTGACTCCGCCAGTGTGTCCGCCTTACAACGCTGACTTCGACGGCGACGAAATGAACCTGCATGTGCCTCAAAACGACGAAGCCAGAGCGGAGGCTCTTGTGATGATGCTGGTTCAGGAGCAGATACTGTCGCCAAGGTTCGGAGGACCCATTATAGGCGGCCAGCAGGACTATATCACTGGCGCGTACCTACTCACGCGTAAGACTACCTATCTCACCAAACATGAGGTTGAACAGATACTGGCCGCTTCCGGCATAAGCGTCAGGGAGCTACCTCCTCCAGCCGTAACCAAGCCGGTTGAAAAATGGAGTGGAAAACAGGTGTTCAGTCTCTTCCTCCCCAAGGGTCTGAACTATTCGGGCCGCACAAACGTCACACACAAGGACTGCAAACTGGAAGAGTGTGAGCTGGACGACTACGTTGTAATAAGAGACGGTGTGCTGGTTTCGGGTGTCATAGACAAGAAGTCCGTGGGCCAAGGGCAACCCAACAGCCTTCTACACAGAATAATCAAAGATTACGGAGAGGAGACCGCCAGAGAATTCATCGACAAAGCGTTCAAGGCTTTCTCATATTTCTTCGATCACTGCGGCTTCACCATGACATACGAGGATGTTTCCCTTCCAGAAGGAATGAACCAGGAAATCGAAGACATAGTAAGAGAATACGAGGAGAAAGTGAGCAGGTTGAACGAAGCCTACCATCGTGGTGAGCTGGAAGCTCTTCCAGGAAAAACCTTGGAAGAAACGCTTGAACAGAAGGTTATGCAGGTGTTGACCGACGCCCGTGACAAGGTGGGTGCGCTTGCGGCTGAAAACCTGAACCCTGAAAGCGGCGCGCTGGTTATGGCTAAAACGGGTTCAAGGGGGAACATGCTCAACCTCACCCAGATGGCGGCCATAATAGGCCAAGTGGCCGTTAGGGGAAGAAGGATAACCAAAGGTTACACGGACAGGTCTCTTCCGCATTTCGAAAGAGGAGACAGGGGCGCCGAAGCAGCCGGCTTCGTGACGTCAAGCTTCAGCAGGGGGCTTAAGCCCACGGAGTTCTTCTTCCACGCGGCCGGTGGAAGGGAGGGCTTGATCGATACCGCTGTCAGAACGTCGCAGAGCGGATACATGCAGCGTAAGCTGATAAACGCCCTCCAGGACCTCAGGGTGGACTACGACTCCACGGTTAGGACGCCCAGCGGGCTGATAATTCAGTACAGGTACGGTGAAGACGGCGTGGATCCCAGCAGAAGCGACAGCGGCAGGGCGGTGAACGTCGAGAAAGTGATTGAAAAGGTGGTTGCAAGTGAGTAGCACATCAAAGACGGATAAGGCGGTTCAGGTTTTCAAAAGCAGGGAGAGCACGCTTGAATTCGTTGAATCTCTTCCGGAAGCGCAGATTTTACCGGAGCCCATCAAGGCTTCGATAGCTCAGGGAGTGTTCGAGAAGAAGCTGAGCTCCTCCATGGTCAGAAAGGTTGTTGAAGAAGCTGCCGCCCAGTTTGAAAGGGCGCAGGTTGAGCCGGGCGAACCAGTTGGCGTTGTTGCAGCGCAGTCTATAGGTGAACCAGGAACACAGATGACGCTCAGAACATTCCACTACGCTGGAGTCAAAGAGTATAACGTGACTCTTGGCCTTCCGCGGCTGATCGAGCTCGTAGATGCCAGGAAGACTCCTTCCACGCCGATGATGACTGTATGGCTCGACGGGGAGCACAGCAAGTCGCGTGAGGCTGCTCTCGAAATCGGGAAGCGTCTGCTTCGAGTCACATTGAGCGATGTTACAGAGAACCTGTCGATAGGCGACGGCTATGTTTCGTTTACACTCAGCCAGAAGGAAATGGAGAAGCATGGCATAAAGCTGGAAGAAGCCATAGCCGCTGTCAAGAGTTCTCTGGGTAAAGCAAGGTCAGAGAGAGCTGAGGTAGAGCAGGAAGGCGACTACGCGTTCACCGTAGTGAACAAGGAGATGACGCGCGCAGTAGGCTACAGGCTCAAGGAAAAGATAATGTCCGTAACGCTTCGCGGATTAAAGGGGATAGCGAAGGTATACCTGGAGAAGTATCCTGCAACAGGAGAATGGTACATTATGACCGAAGGCAGCGATTTGGCGAAGGTGCTCAGCGTTCCAGGAGTAGACAGGACACGTACAACTTCGAACAACATTTACGAAGTGTTCGAGGTTCTTGGAATAGAAGCCGCGCGTAACACAATCATACGCGAGGTGACAGACATTCTAAAGGATCAGGGACTGGAAGTCGACTCACGCCACATATCGCTGCTCGCGGACTGGATGACAGAGTCTGGTCAAATAAAGCCGGTCAGCCGTAGCGGTATAACTCTGGGGAAGTCCAGTGTTCTGGCTAAAGCAGCTTTCGAAGTGACGGTGAGCCATCTTCTGAACGCCGCCCAGTCCGCGGAGACAGATAACCTAGAAGGAGTTACTGAAAGCGTGATAGTAGGAAACTATATACCGATGGGCACAGGGATAGTGGAGTTATTGGTGGATTTGGAGGCATATCACAGTGTCGGAGACAATGAACGCAATAAAGATAGCAGTTGAAACAGGCACATATGTCATGGGTGTGAGGCAGACCGTTAAGGCTGTTCGCGAGGGAACAGTCAAAATGGTGGTTGTCGCTAGCGGAGTAAATCAGAGATTTGGCTCCGTCATAGAGGAGGCCAGACGGAAATCGGTTAAGACCTACGAGTTTCCAGGCGGGCCCTGGGATCTTGCTGCCCTGTGTTCAAGGGGACACATGGTGTCGGCCATCGGAATAATAGATCCGGGTGAATCCGATCTCCTCAAAAGGTCGGAGTGAACTCTGCTACGGTGGTGCAAGATTGGAGAAATCAAGCTAAGTATAGATGAAATGCACTACATAGGCCTCTTCGAAGGACTCACCGGAGCGAAAGTCAGGGACTGCATTGTCAGAGACGACTCCGTTCTCTTCGTGGTTGAACCCGGAAACGCGGGGAAAGCCATAGGGAGAAAGGGCTCCAACATTGAAAAAGCCTCCAAGCTGATTCAGAAAAGAGCTGAAGTGGTAGAATACTCCGACTCGCTGGAAGTGTTTATAAGGTCCATTTTCACGCCGGCCAGAATTTCATCCATAAACCTGGTTGAAGGAGAAGACGGCCTGAAAAAGGTGTACGTTGTTCCACACCACGACGACCAGGGCCTGGCGATAGGCAGAAACGGCCGCAACATAAACAGGGCCAGAATGCTTCTGAAACGCTACTGTGACATCGACCAGGTCATAGTGAGTTCCTCTGCAGTCTAAAGACGGTGTCTTTTGCGTCAACGCTGCGACGTATTTTCTCCCATGGGTGTACGGTCATCGGAGAAGCCTTCTCTCTGGCACACCTATTACTCTGCACGAGGAGGCAAACCCGTTGGCGGCTGGTTTCAGTGGTCTTCTAACAGGTTTACTCGGTTCCTTAGACGGTCTAAACAGGTGTTTGGGTGCATTCAGCTTATAAACATCCTCCGCTGTCTCACGTAAAATTTCACGGTGCGTGTGATGGCAGATTCTAAAAGTCCCAGAGGCATGTTTGCCGCAAGAAAGCTAAGAAAGAGAAGGATCTCTATGCGATGGTCCGACAGACAGTTTTACACCAGACACCTGAATATGAAGGAGCGGTTCGACCCTTTGGGAGGGGCTCCGCAGGCGAGGGGCATAGTTCTCGAGAAGGTGGGCGTAGAGTCCAGGCAGCCTAACTCGGCCGTTCGTAAATGTGTAAGGGTTCAGCTGATAAAGAACGGCAAACAGTTGACCGCCTTCTTACCCGGTGACGGTTCGCTGAACTTTGTTGACGAACACGACGAGGTAATCGTTGAAGGAATAGGTGGAACTCTGGGCAGGTCCATGGGTGACCTGCCGGGGGTAAGATTCAAGGTGAGCAAAGTTAACGGCGTCGCCTTGAACCTTTTGATCACAGGCAAAAAGCAGAAGCCTGTGCGGTAGAGGGTTTGAAAATGATTCCAAAGCTCTTCGACAAATGGGATTTCTCCGAGGTTCAGGTCAGAGACCCCGGTCTTAAGAGGCATATCTGTCTGAGGCCGAGGTCCTATCCTTATTCGGGTGGTAGACACGAAGCCCGTCCGTTCGGCAAAAGCGAGGTGCTCATCGTGGAGAGGCTGGCGAACATGTTGATGCGGCCGGGTAAAAACGGCGGTAAAAAGTATCATGCTGTTTCCGTTGTGAGACACGCGTTTGAGATAATTTACGCCAAGACTGGTAAGAATCCCATTCAGGTTCTTGTCGAAGCGGTTGAAAACTCGTCTCCCAGAG
>JAVZLA010000048.1:0-9367 GCA_038883995.1 Thermoprotei archaeon
ATCCAGAAATCCCGCGCTATTGAACAGCGACCCTTACTCTCAGGGCTGGATGTTCAAGATTAAGCCCGATTTTCTGCAAACGGAAAAAGAGAAGTTGCTGAGTAGCGAGGAATACACCAAACTAACTGGCGGATGATGTAACTTGGTTACGAAGCCAGACGAATTCACCCACCCATATCTCGGTCTCACAAGAGAAGAGAGAAGACAGATGCTCGAGGAACTCGGGATAGAATCCGTTGACGAGTTGTTCAAAGACGTGCCCGTTCAGGCCTCCGACTTCAGCAGGTTGCCTTCTTCAATGCCGGAGCGAGACGTCTACGCGGAAATGTATTCGCTCGCAGGCAGAAACTCGACTCCGCTGGACTGGCACTGTTTTCTTGGGGGAAGACTCAGGTACAGGTATGTTCCCGCCGCAGTGCAGAAGCTCGTCGACAGAGGAGAATTTCTGACATCGTATACCCCTTACCAGCCCGAAATAAGCCAGGGGATGCTGCAGGCGCTTTTCGAATACCAGTCAATGGTTGCAGAGCTAACCGAACTCGACGTCGTTAACTGCTCCCACTATACACAGGGAACTTCTCTGGGAGAGGCGGCGCACATGGCTAACAGACTGAACGGAAGAGCCAAAGTTGTTGTATGCGGCGCAGTCAACCCTGAGCGACTCGAGGTTTTGCGAACCTACTGTTCAAGCAAGAACATGAAGGTGGTTGGGACAGGCTATGACCCGGCAAGTGGGGAACTGGACCTCGAGCAAGCCAAGGAGTCAATCGACCAGGACACCGCGTTGGTTTACGCCGAAAGCCCCAACTATTTCGGGATAGTTGAGCCGAAGCTTTCTGGGCTGGCTGAAGCCACGCATGATGCGGGCGGCCTGTTCTGTCAGGGTTTCGATCTGATTTCTCTTTCCAGGTTTAAGCCGCCGGGAGAGAATGGGGCGGATATCGCTGTCGGCGAAGGCGTGGGGTTTCCGATAAGCTACGGGGGGCCCGGCGTCGGACTCTTCGCGACGAAAACAGAGCTGGTGCGAAAGGCTCCTGGCAGACTCGTAGGTGTTACGAAAGACTCAGCTGGGCGTAGAGGCTTCGTTATAACCTTGCAGACGCGTGAGCAGCACATACGTAGAGAGAAGGCAACCTCCAACATAACCACCAACAGCGCGGTTCTGGCTGTTGCCCAAGCGGTTTATCTGGCTCTTCTCGGACCTGACGGCCTCAGGGGGTTGGCTGAGGCGGCGCTTTCAAACAAGCAGTTCGTGTTGGATCAGCTCAGAAAACAAGGCGCCTGCGATGTCGGAGTCTTTAGTGGCTTCTCCTTCCAAGACCACGTTATAGGATTGGACGCCCCGGAAGAAAAGGTTGAACAAACCATGCTGTCACACAAAATTCTGGGACCGTTGTCTCTGAAAGAGTATGGTCTTCGAGGGAAATGGCTGCTTGGTGTTTCGGAGGAAACAAACACGCGCGATGTGACGGCCTTGCTTACAGCCGTAGGTGAGTGCGTTGGTGCACTATAGACAGGCAGTATACTCCCATTCCTCGATCGTAAACGAGCCCCTGCTGATAGAGCTGAACCAGGAAGATAGGGCGCCGAACTACATCAGAAAAGGGCTTGGAGGAGACGTGAAGCTACCCGAAGGCATCGGAAGGTCAAACGAGCCGAAGCTGCCCAAGGTTTCGGAGCTTACTGTTGTCAGACACTTTACCAGGCTTTCACAGATGAATTTCGGAGTGGACACCGGGACATATCCACTCGGAAGCTGCACTATGAAGTATAACCCGAAACTCAACGATGTCGTGGCGCAGCTTCCCGGATTCGCGCATCTACACCCCGATCAACATGCCTCAACCGTTCAAGGAGCCCTCCATGTCCTGTGGGGCCTGCAGGAAATGTTAAAGGAGATCACAGGCATGGATGCGCTTACACTTCAGCCCGCCGCAGGAGCCCAGGGCGAATACACTGGCCTCCTGATTACCAGAGCCTATTACGCAGAGAAGGGTGAACTGCATAAAAGAAGAAAAGTCCTGATCCCCGACACCGCGCATGGAAGCAACCCTGCAAGCGCGTCGATGGCGGGTTTCGAAGCCGTTACGGTTCCGAGCCTTAATGGCGAGGTGGACTACGACCAGCTTCTTAGAATACTGGGAGACGACGTAGCGGCGTTCATGGTTACGGTTCCCAACACGCTTGGTATATTTGAAAGCAGAATCAAAGAGATAGCTCAGGAGGTGCATTCCGCGGGCGCATTGATGTACATGGATGGCGCCAACATGAACGCGCTGGTCGGCTCTGTGAAGCCTTCTGAACTGGGCTTCGATATCGTGCATCTGAACCTGCACAAGACCTTTTCAACACCGCACGGGGGAGGGGGCCCAGGTGCGGGGCCAGTTGCCGTAAGAAGTTTTTTGGAAGCTTATCTTCCCAGGCCGCGTCTCGTCAAAAAGCCGGGTGGCGAGTATGGCTGGTCGTCGGATTATCCCAAGTCAATAGGCAGGATCAGGGAGAGCTGGGGGAACTTCGGCGTTCTTGTGCGAGCTTACGCTTACATATTGTCGCTTGGACGTGAGGGCCTTAGACAGATTTCAAGGGATTCTGTTCTGACATCAAACTACGCTGCGAAGAGGCTTCGCTCCAGATTCACCCAGCCCTTCTCCTCGAACAGAAGCGTAAAACATGAGTTCGTCGTGTCGAGCAAGGGCGCCGGCGTCACCGCGCTTGAGGTAGCCAAGTACGTTTTGAAATACGGGCACGCGCCCACAATATACTTCCCGCTAATAGTTCCCGAGGCGCTCATGATAGAGTTCACGGAGTCCGAGACAAAGAGGGAAATCGACGAATACGTCGACGGACTTTTGGAAGCGACGGCAGCTCAAAGCGCACAGGAACCTTCGAACACCTCCGTGTCCCGTCTGGACGAAGTTCAGGCAGCAAGAAACCCGATTCTTAACTGGAAAGGTCTCAAAGCGCGTGAGGACAATGGCGCAGAACAGGCTAAGTAACATCAGGTGGAGGATGGCCGCCGTCGACTATCTTGCCGAAGTCAAGAAGAATACAAGTTACAGGCAGCTTCAGGAACACCTGGAACTCGGCGCAAGCGTGATGAGCCGCTACGTGACCGGCCGGGTGCTTCCCTCGGATTCGAAGGCCAGAAAAATCGTGAAAGTGCTGAGCCGGCTCTACGGTGTCAGCTCGCTCATACTTAGCAATGTATCAGTAGACGCCGACGGCCTCGTAGACGATACGGGAATCATATCGTCTCCGAAGCTGCTTAGGCTCGCTGCTACAGAGGCCTACGCTTCTTTGGCGGATGTGAAACCGGACAAGGTTGTTACAATGGCCGCCGACGGCATAGGCTACGCGGTTATGCTCGCTGACCTGATGGATGCCCGCGTGGTTGTGGCTAAAAAGGAGCGTGAGAAAGGGGTTAAAAAGTTCGTGTACGCCGAGGTAGGGGTGGGAGACTCCGGTCTCAGCGTAGGAGCCTATGTGCCAGCCGGAATGATTTCGAAAAGAGACGTGTGCCTGATTGTTGACGACCTTGTCAGGACAGGAGAAACACAGCGTGCGCTGGGACTTTTGGTGAAGAAAGCGGGTGGAACCGTGGCCGGATACTCTTTTCTTATTTCGATCGGCGACAAATGGAAAGGGATGCTTGAGCCGGCTGCGAAAGTTCATCTTGCCGCGTCGCTGAAAGCGGACCGCGCTGTCGGAAAGGTTACTCGAACTCGATAGTAGCAGGAGGCTTCGGCGTCAGATCGTAAAACACGTCGGACACCTCTTCTGCAAGAGCGAGCAGACGTTCTGACAGCAGTTTCAAAGCTGGGAACGGTGGTTCAAGGATGTCGGCGGTCATGAAGTCGCTTGTCTTAACAGCCCTTATCACGAGGGAGACGCCTGAGCCGCCGTCGGATTTTGCGGCAAGTCTGAGACAAAGCCTTGCAACGTCCTTCTTGCTTGCTGCTTCCCTGACAAGAGTTCTTCTCTCCTCGTATAGACTGTGAACTTCATCGTCAAAGCGCTGAGCGGAAGCTTTCGCAGAAGGGCCTATTCCGAGCAATTCACCGTAAACCCTTGAGTCGCCTCGAACTCCTGTTACCTTTTCTCTAAAGCTCCAGTTCTCCGTCCCGCTCAGCACTTTTCTCGGAGACTTCGCTGATGAACCGAATGCGGCAACGAACCATTGTGAGGGACCGTACTCTTCCAGCCCGGTCTCCACTATCGGCGTACCCGCCTTAAGAACCTTGAGCTTCAACGGGCTTACTTTACCCACCGCCCGCACAAGCAAGCCCGGACCCGGAAACGGCTGACGGTTGAGAAACTGGTCGGGAATCCCCAGAAAGCGCCCCAGCGACCTCACCTGGTCCTTGTACAGGTAGGAGAGAGGCTCAATCAGCCCGAACCCGTATTCTTTAACTGAGTCTACGCCCATCTGGGCGAGAACATTGTGCTGAGTCTTTATCCCGCCGGTGGTTTCTATCCAGTCGGGTGCGATTGTGCCCTGGAGGAGAAGCTTTGCGCCGGCGTTTTTCGCGAATTCACCGAGCACCCGGTAAAACGTCTGCCTGAACGCTTTTCTCTTTTCTTCGGCGTCTTCTAGACCTGAAACAGCCTCGTAAAACCTTTGCGACGCGTCGAGCACTCTCAACTCCAGTCCGAGTGAACGCCTGAACAGGTCTTCAACGTATTCTGGCTCATTCTGGCGTAGAAAGCCTGTGTCAATGAGCACCGGTATCAGTCTGCCATCGAGTTCCCTGGCGGCTATGGCTGCGGCAACAGTGCTGTCTACGCCACCAGACACCGCGGCCACCACTGTTTCAGACCCGGCTTCAGAAGAAACCTTCCTCCTTACCAGTTCGGCGACTTCGGACGGGTCTGCGGCCGCGTACTGCATGGCTTCGTCGTCGGCCAGTTTACTCAAGCGGGCACCACGCAGAAGACTAGAACTATTGGTCTTTAAACCTGCTTCTATCTTTTAGAGTAACCTCATGTTTGAGCTGGTTGGAGTGCAGCATTGCGTTAGCTATCTCTTCCAGAACAGTGGTCATCAAAGGCTGGTCCGCGCTTCTGATCATCAGGCTGACGTGTTCCACACTGGTTTTGAGTTCGTTCGCAATCGACTCGTAGTCTGTGAACCAGTCTTCCTCGTACTTCTTGGGATCGAACGGAAGCTCCTTTTTGGGCATCATCTTCACCCTGTTCAGCGCCACTCTCCATGCCAGAACTTCTTTGGCTTCGGCTACATGCGGCACTTCAAGTTTGGAGAAGTACTCTGATCCTTCGGGGTAGACTTCTATAGACAGGCTGACCGCTGCGCGCCATGTTATCAAGGTGCGCTTGTCGGATAGTTCGGCTTCATCCTTAACGCAGAACATGACGGAAGGCAAGCTGGCGCACCATGAGCACACATTCTTGAAAAAGTGGTATGGAAGTGTTCTTCCGATTTACACCCATCCACGGAGACGCATTGCCTCGACCACTCTGCCCACAGCATGAATGTATGCGCCGGAACGCATGTCTACGGAGTTCTTCTGAGTGGTGTTCCAGACGTCTTCAAACGCCTTCACCATCATCTGGTGGAGGGTTTCATCAACCTGTTTTGCACTCCAGTAGTAGCCCTGAATGTTCTGCACCCATTCCAGATACGACGTGGTTACGCCGCCCGAATTGGCGAGCACATCGGGAATGACCGTGATCCCAGCTTTGTAAAGTATGTCGTCGGCTTCGGGTGTGGTGGGTCCGTTGGCGGCTTCGGCAACAACCGTGGCCTTTATTCGCCCCGCGTTCTGAGCTGTGATCTGGTTTTCCAGGGCCGCGGGCACCAGGATATCTACATCGGACTCGAGCACGTCGCTGTTGGACAGGGGAGTTGTGCCGGGTAAACCTGAAACAGAGCCCTTCTTTGCTTTATGTGCGCTTACCTGCTTGTAATCCAGGCCCCTCGAAGAGTATATTCCGCCTTTCGAGTCGCTCACAGCAACCACTTTCACACCCATTTGCTCCAGGAACATGTGGACGTACGAGCCCGCGTTCCCGTAGCCCTGAACAGCTGCCGTTGCGTTGCGTAGCTGGATTCTGAGCTTCTTCGCAGCCTCTTCAACAACGTAGGTAAGTCCCCGTGCAGTTGCGGTGTCTCTTCCAAGCGAGCCGCCCAACGTCAGGGGTTTGCCCGTGACTACACCGAAGTTGTTGAACCCTTTAACGTGGCTGTACTCATCCATGAACCAGGCCATTATCTGCGCATCAGTGTACACGTCTGGGGCCGGAATATCCTGATAGGGTCCTACGATGGAAGAGATGCCTGAGAAATATCCTCTTGAAAGCCTTTCGAGTTCACCGTGTGAAAGCTTGTGGGGGTCTACGATTATTCCTCCTTTACCTCCTCCATAAGGTAAACCCGCCACCGCGCACTTCCATGTCATCCACATGGAAAGAGCCTTAACCTCATCTATGGATACGTTGGGGTGGTAGCGGACTCCGCCTTTGAACGGACCCAACGCATCGTTGTGTTGACTTCTGAATCCGGTGAACACCTTAATCGAGCCGTCATCCATCTTCACCGGTATGGATACGGTGAGCACCCTCTTCGGCTGCTTCAACACCTCAACGACCGAGCTATCAAGCTTCATCACCTTCGCCACCTTTTCAAGCTGGCTCACAGCCATCTCAAAGGGGTTGAACGCCTGTTTCTGCTCTCCCACCAGTTGAGCTTTCTGAGAAGGCATAACTGTCATGTCCACGCCCTTTAAACAATCTATAAGCGTTATGGACATATGAAAACTACTTTCAGAGTGCCCGTATATTCCGTAGAAAATTGGTTCATGGCTTCGCAGACAGGAACCTTTCCCGCTTTAACTCGTACTCTGCCCTAGTGTACACTATTCTAGCAGGCACACCCAAAACCACTTTGCCTTCAGGGACATCCTTGGTCACCACGGCTCCCGCGGCGACAACCGCGTTATCTCCAATGGTTACACCTGCCACGATCACGGCTCTCGCCCCAAGCACCACGTTTCTTCCGATTTTAACCCCGCTTACTTTGTTTGACGGGGGATACACGTCGTTGGTGACTGTTGCAAACGGCCCCAGGAAGCTCCTGTCGCCTACAGAGGAACCGGGGGGTAAATACACTCCTGTTTGAACGCTTACCTCGTTACCGATATCGACGAACCCGTCCAGAACACACATCGTTCCAAGCTTCGTGTTCGACCCAATTTTACAGTGCTCCCTGACCAGGACGTTATGGCCCGTTTCAACCATCGAAGAAATTTGAGCGCCCTCGTAAACTACGCTTCCAGGTCGTATCAGACACGAGTCGCCGAGCCGTGCGCCTTCACCGCACTCCAAGATGCCGACCTGCTTCACGCTGGGCTTGGAAAAGCATTCAAGCAGGGTTTTGCGCGACGGGTAGCCGATCGAACAGCCCGCCCCTACATAGCAGTTGGAGCCGACGACCGTTGCACCATAAACTGTGCACGAATCCAGAAGAGACCCTGAACCGATCTTGGCGGAGCCGGATACCGTTGACATGTTTCCAACCTTAAGCGAATTCTAGTTAAACATGGCGGCTGTAAAGTTCAGGTTGCGGCTCTGCTCAAACCGTAGAAGGAGAGGGCTTTTTCCGTTGTCTGCGAGAGAACAGTGTCGAAGCCAAGTCTTTTGGTTTCCGCTATCTTGGAGGCGGAGGCCATGACGCTTTCAGGCGTGTTGCGTTCTCCTCTCACCACGCCGAGAGCGGGTGCGTCGGATTCCAAAACCAATGAGCCGAGCGCCAGTCTTCGAACCATCTTCACCTTTTGCTCAGATCTCGCTATGCTCGGCGGAACGGAGAAAATAAAGCCCAGAGACTCCCCTCTGAGAGCCGTCGAAGAGGAGCCGTCGAACGCATGCATCAGCACGTTGCGGTAGCCGTTCTTTTCAAGGAGCTCTATACACGCCTGCCCAGCCGACCTCGAATGGATAACAAGCGGCTTGCCTGTTCTCTCGGAGAGTTCCAGAAACATCCCTGTTATCTTTTCCTGCCTGGCCCATTGAAGTCGGTCACGTACCTTGAACCTGTCGAGCCCTATTTCTCCTATCGCGATGATCCTGTCGGAAGCCTGCTCGATCGCCTGACACATTTCCAGTGCCGCCGACTCATCCAAGTTGACTGGATCCCATCCCGCGCTGGTTTTGAACCACGGGTTCCGTGATGCCAGAGTGAGCGATAGCGTTAGCTCACGCACGCTGAGAGCCGAGTCCACGAGCAGAATCCCTTTCACAGAACACGTGTTTAACACTATGTCTCGGTCTGAGTCGAACTGCGGGCTGCTCAGATGGCAGTGGCAGTCCACCGCTCTAACTTCGCGTGGAATCGTATTCTTTTCCGTCAGCTGTGACAACTTTCAGTCGTCCACCAACATTGTATCTGAGCATATGGCCGATGAACACAGGGTGCTTTTCCACCATTTCGAGAACATAGAACAGGTCTGGCAGAGCCTGCTGCACTTCGGACACGCTGCTCTGGGCCGCCCAGAAGTTTTCCCCTTCAATCGTCCTTTGTATCAGGGCGCCAGAGTAGCTGTGAGCCGAAACAACAAACAGAATGTAGTGGCCGTCGGGCTGGTCTTCGACGACGTTCACCACAGTGTAGACTCCCGCCACCCGCGCGTCCTCGGCCACTAGGCCTGTTTCTTCTTCAAGCTCTCTGAGACCCGCCTGCAGAGCGCTTTCTCCGAACTCCACCTTTCCACCAGGTAACCCAACGTAACCCGCAAGAGGGCCCTGGGCTCTCCTGTGCAAAAGCACTTTTCCGTCTTTGCTAAGGCACACGATGGAGCCGACCACCGGGCTTCGTCGTCTTCGCGTGGTCAACGCATACACTTCCATTGGGGGAGCTCAGTCAAATGCCTTGACATCACAGTCAGATTAACTCTGATCAATCACCGCTCCCCCGTTTTCTCCGAGTGCGCCCGTAATTAGTTTTCTCTCTTTCACCGAACACGGGGAGCGTCACCCCCCTTTGACCCTGGTACTTTCCGCTGTAGGCCTTTTGGAGCGGAGTGGTGAGCTTGGCGAACACTATGTGAGCAAACCTCTGACCGCTTCTGAGCCTGACCGGGAAAGATGTGCCACGCACCTCGAGTGTTATGTTGCCCTGAAAGCCGGCGTCGATTATCGTGGGAGGAATCAGCATTCCTGTTCTGGCGAAAGAAGACCTGAGCTGCACGAACGCCATGAGATCGTGTGGTAGGGAAACCTCTTCCATAGTTGTGACCAGCACCTTTTCATCCGCGCCCAGAACGAACTCGTCAGTGGTCTCGACTTTGAAGAAATAGGAGTTGTCGGGGTTGCCTGTCGTGTCGAAAACGCGTTTCATCGGTTTGAGGCGGGC
>JAVZLA010000049.1:0-9102 GCA_038883995.1 Thermoprotei archaeon
ACCTTGCATACGGTTTCGAATGTTCCGTCAGACTCGTTGAACGCGGCCAAAAGGTAGCCTCCTATTTTCCCAGCTCTTTTTCCTCTACCGTAGAAGCCTCCGACCACCACAAGGTCCAGCGTGTCTGTAAGGTCCGCACGGTAGTCGCGTTTGTACTTTATCCAAGCCCACCCCCTTTTACCGGCCTTGTACCCGATATCTTCAAGAGTCTTCGCCATCACTCCCTCACAGCCGGACTCCACCGCTTGCTCGAAGAATTTCAGCGCGCGCTCTTTGTCTGAGATGATTTCTGAAACAGTGGTTTCCACGAACTCGGAGGGTTTGAGGAGTTCCGAAAGTGCTTTCCTGCGTTTCAGATAGGGTTGCGGAATATAGTCTGTTCCGTCCGCGTACGCTATGTCGAAAAGCATTGTTTTCGTAGGGAATTTTTCAGCCGCCTTTTCGACGTCATACTTGCGTCTGCGGTGCATCAACTGCTGGAAGGGAAGCATTTCACCTGTAGAAGGCTCTACAGCAATTATTTCGCCTTCAACTATGAAGGTTTCGGATCGCAGAGCCTCCTTCAGGTTGCGGACAACGTCAGGGTAATGGTCAGAAATCTTTTCACCTCTTCTGCTGAAGAGAACTATATCGCCCTTCACGCTGTGAGCCTGCACCCTTTCACCATCATACTTGTATTCGAAGGCCGCTTTGCCACCCATGCGTTCGAGTATTTCTTCCAAAGAAGAAGCTCTTTCCGCAAGCATCGGCTTAAGCGGCCTACCCGGAGTCACACGAACGTTGGCTACTGCTTTGACGCCGCCTTCCGCTAGGAGCTCCGCCACGTATCCGACGTCCGAAGTCAGGTTGAAAGCCCTTTCAACAGCTTCTTTATCACCGTCCGCGAAAGCAGCCGCAAGAGCGGCCAGCAGGGTTTGCTCCGCGAAACCTAGTCTGAGGTCGCCTGTACTGAATTTGAGAACATACTTCGCCTCCACGGGAGAACAGAGCGTGAGAAGTTCGATTACTCCTTTTATTTTGGCTGTCTGAGCGCCTTCGCCAGATGTTTTCGCAATTTTGACAAGCTTCGAGTGAACATCCAGGACAGTGAGCCCTTTGCTCATCGTGTAGGAGTCCAGGAGCGCAGACTTTTGCTTGCTCTTCAATTCGTATGCAACAAGACCAAGGTCTCCCCTACTGTGATACATTTCCGAGACTGCCTTGTTGGAGACTCCAGTGGCCTCTGCAAGCGCCCTGATAAGTAGTTTCTCGCCCAGCCCGAGTTCAACGCCTTCAAAGTCGGGTCTGAGTTTTCCCAGTATAAGGTAGCATCCTGCGGCTATCTCGGACTTATCCATGGATCCAACGGTGGCGCTGAGCAGCCCCGTTATCTCGTTCCTGCCGCTAAGGGCTTCCAGTCGGTCAAGCTGTTCGGCGAACTGTTTGAACAGCAAGCTTCATCCCAGCTGACAGCTTGCACAGTGAACTCTTTCAGTTAGGAGGCCGCCAGTCGTCCTAAACGTTGAGCGGAGGCGAAGCAAGCCTGAGGCGGCCACATTATCATGCAATCTTACCTTTCGCCTTCAGCTCCCTGACTTCGCTTGCGACGAACCATTTGATCTTGTTCAAAAGGTCCTGCGTCTGCTCGGATGCCACGTTACCGATATGGATCGCGGTTATTTCCCCGTTCTCCGTGGTCTTCACATCAAAGCTGAAGCAGTTTTCCGGCGCGATCTCCCCTCTTTTGACGCGCATCATTCCGTCTTCTTTGAGCTTCTGAAGATACTTGTCCAGAATAAATCCTTTAACATATTTCGAATCGACGGGAACCGCAAACTTGAACTCCAAGTCTATAGTAGATTTTCCAAGCGAGTATCTCGCATACTCTGTGCTGTTTACAGAAATAGGCTCCCATCTCTTTTCGCCGTTCACGGCTTTCTTGGACGCTGATGGTTCACCGAGATCGGGGTGCGGAGCAGAAGCCGGCTGAACCCCTGGGGGGTTAGCTGACGTGTTGGAAGGTTTCTCCACATATGCTACTGGCTGACGCTGAATCACAGTCTGCGTGGGCTGCGCAGAAGCAGCCTCAGGTGCCACCGATTGAACCCGCCTGCTGTCTGTGCCCGCTGCAGGTGTTTGTGTTACGGGTGTCTGTGTTTGCGTCGCTTTCACGGCTGGTTCGGCTTGTACAGTGGTGTGGGTTTCCTGCTGTTGGGTTTCCTGTTTGCGCGGTGTGCCACCCACGCCTTCCATGTCCCGGATAACTTTCTGAATGGCTTCCTTCTCGGTTTCAAGCCCAGCTACTTCCTGTTTGAGCTTCTCTATTTCAGAGAGTTTAAGCCGTATCTCATCATCAATCTCTTTTAGAAATCTCATGGCGTGAACCTTCAGTTCGACGATGCGGTTGACTTCTGGCATCTGTTTCTAATCTTGCATCTCCCTTTAATAACTTGCCTAACTTTCCAAAGCTATCGTGGTGCCAATCCGACGGCGGTTCGGGTTTTCCTAGCGTGTTCAGGCAGAAGGTTGGGCGTCGCGCTGATCCTTACGAGTGCCCGCGGAACTGCGCCTGTACTGTTTTTCCCACGGTAACAGGCGGTGGGCGGAGCCTGCCTGGTTTGGGTGCCTGCTTCTTTTTGGATTCGCGCAAGCCTTATATTAAAGGTTAGCATACTAACCTTTGGTGACTGACGTTGGACGGTGAAAGGAGAACGCCTTGGGATATGTTTGAAGACCTAGATAAGCTGTTCAAAGAACTGAACGATGAATTCGAAGAAGAGTTTGAGTCAGTGTTTCGTCAGATACGCCCTCGCGTTTCAGCTGAAGGACAAAGGATAGGCCCGATCGTATATGGATGGTCCATGGTGATTGGCCCAGACGGTAAGCCTGTTGTAAGGCAGTTCGGTAACGTTCCTCGCAAGGCGATGGACGCGGAACGGGAGCCTCTTGTCGACGTTCAGGAAGGAGAAGAAGAAGTGTCAGTGATAGCGGAGATGCCAGGCGTAGACAAGTCTGAGATCAAGCTCAATTCGACTCCAACGAACCTTGAGATTAAAGCGGGTCAAAAATACTATAAATCAATAGATCTTCCAGCAGAAGTGATTCCACAGAATTCGAAAGCGACCTACAAGAACGGCGTGCTTGAGGTAAAGCTTCAGAAGAAGGAAAAGTCTGTCAGAAAGACCAACGGATACGAACTCAAAGTAGAGTAAACAGGAAGAGAAACGAAGGGCAGCGTCCCTTCAACATCATTTTTTAACCTCTCCGCGCTTTTCTGAAATCACTTCCACTGAATGAACTTTCTTTAAAAAAGTTGGATCACGATCAGGGTTTAGGAACCATTGGGTAAAGCCAAGCGAATCCGCCTGGACGCATCCGGTAACGTAGGCTCCGGGTTTACCGGTAACCCGTAACCGGAAGGCTTCCTGCGATGCGCCGACAAGGGCCCTTAAGGTTCCCCGCATAACAGATAAATAACGTGTTAGACTCTAACCTTACCCGCAAAAGGTGAAACAGCGTCCCTGCCCAAAAATATGGTCGTTCAGATGCTTCAACCATATTCGCAGACGAGTTTGTGCTTTTCCCCGATCATACTCCGATAAGACTTCCACACAGAGAACACCAGCTTAAAGCTGTGATCTCGGGCTTCTCAAACTACTCCGCTACAGGCAGGGCGCCCCCACACGTGACCCTTTACGGCAAAGTCGGAACAGGCAAGACCGCGGTGTCAAAGCTTGCAGCAAGAATACTGGCCCAGCAGGCTAAAAAAGCCAAAATCAACATGGGTGCAGTTCACATTAACTGCCACAAGGTTAGGACAACTCATGGCGCTCTTTCAGAGATAGCGAAAATGCTATCGCCTTTCGTAATCACCCGCGGCATACCTACATCCGAGATCGTTGATATAATAGCGTCAAAGCTGCTTGAAGAAAAAACCAGCCTGCTTGTGACACTCGACGAGATCGACTACCTTCTCGGCTCAGCAGGAGACGACCTGCTGTACACTCTGACCCGTTTCGGGGAGTCGTATCCTTCGCGTTCGGTTGGACTAATCCTGATTTCAAGATCACTTGCTTTCCTCGACGACCTCAGCCACAGCGTGAAAAGCACCATGCAGAAGTCCTTCATAGAGTTTCCCCAGTACACGGCCGAACAGCTTTTTGATATTCTCGGGGACAGGGTGCCGTCTGCGTTTCAGCCGGGAAGGGTGTCGCAGGATGCGCTCAACATGGTAGCACAGGTCTCGGCGCAGGACGGCGATGCAAGATTCGCTTTGGAGCTTCTTTGGAAGAGCGGTAAAGTGGCGGAGAGCGAGAAGGCGCCTGAAGTAACCGCCGACCACGTTAGGACGGCGTTTTCAGGGATGGTTAAGTCTCTTGCGCTCGACGCTTTGCCGAACATGGGCGAGCACGAACTTCTTGTGCTTTACGCCGTCTGCAGACGATTAAAGGAGGAGGGTGCGGTTTTCACAACAATAGGCGCAATGGAAAAAGAGTACGGATACCTCTGCCAGCTCTACGGCATAGAGCCACGCAAGCACACCCAGGTATGGGGGTACGTGAAAAGTTTGAGTTCGATGGGCATCATACTTGCTCAGATAAGCGGCAAAGGTCAGAGAGGCAAGACAACGAACCTTGCTCTGACAGGTTCTCCACTCGACCCTCTTTTACAGGAGATCGGAAGACAGCTGCGGGTCAGAAGGATTGAGCCCAAGTGACCGAGAAAAAATCTCTTGAACGCCTGTTTTCTTCGAAGTCGTCTGTTAAAGTTCTGTCATTCATGCTGGAGAAAGGTGAGACCAACATATCGGAGCTGGTTAAGTCCACAGGTTTGTCGCACCGCTCCGTCGCGAATGCGGCTGAAAAGCTGAGTGAACTGGGCGTCATCAGGGAAAAAAGGTTTGGGCGTATAAGGATTTATCAGACAGTTTCGGACAGCAAGCTTGTAGCACTTTTCAAAACGCTTTCAAAAGAGCTGGACGAAGTGTGGGAGAAGTCGAACCAACAGTCTTCCTGAGGCTGTTCTACGATGGCGAAGGATACAGTGGATGGGCGAAGCAACCGCACAGGCGAACGATTCAGGGTGAACTCGAACGCGCACTGAAGATTTCAGGCGCACAGCCCGTTCGGCTCGGATGTGCCAGCAGAACCGATGCAGGGGTTTCCGCGCTTCGCCAAGTTGTCAGGGTGAAATACAGCGGACGGCTTGTGCCTGAGGCGCTGAACAGGCTTCTTCCACCGTCGGTTGCTGTAACCCACATTGCGTCCAAAGCAAGCGGCCCTTTTGGGAAACGTTACCTGTATCTAACAGGCAGAAAATGGGTCCCGTCAGATCGGTTGCGCAGAGCGCTCCGAGTCTTGGAGTCCGCCCAACCCGTGTCCAGGCTTTTCAATAAGGGAGGGTCAGCACCGTCGGGCGGCCTGCAAGTATCCCATATGAGGCTGGGCGGATTCATCGCGCTTGTGTTCGAAGCTCCTGGCTTCGGCTGGAAGGAAGTAAGAAGGACTGTGGGCGCTCTCGACGTCGTGGTTTCAGGCTCGGCGGATCCAGAGGAAGTACTGAGTCTGCGAGCAGCCCGGCCGGCTGAGCCGCTTGGGCTTCTGTTACTCGAGGTGTCCGCGTCCGCTGATTGGCGCCCCGTACACTCAGGGCTGCTCAAAGCACGCCACTATCTTCTTTCAAAAATCGAAAGAGCGGAATGGACAAAACAGAAGTGGCTGTACGCGTATGACTCGCTTACCTAAACCCGTTGAAATCCCCTGTAACCGGCCGTCCTAGATGTTTTCGAAGAATCTGGCGCGCTGCTGGTCCACGGCTACTAGGTTACCGAACAGCGCCGGGAGCCATCGTTCTTCCCATGTTTTCAGGAATCGCCACTGGGGCGCCAGGCTAAGAGCGCCTGCGCGACGTCCGAGCCCAGTTCGCGGCTAACCCATTCAGAGTATGAAGGGTTACCCTGACACATTATCGCCAAGAACGGAATGACTTCGCGCACAGCGCGCTCCTTTGAAAGATGTACTCTGCGACCGAGCGTGACTCCGAGCGTGTCCGATGTTCTGCGCGCGGCGTAGCTGGAGCCTCTTAGTTTAAGGCTAGCCGGAAAAGCCAGTCTGATGAAAGGCCTCTGGCCCAGCACCTGCGGAGCATAGCACATCAGGTCCAGAAAGTATTTTTTAAGGTCATACAGCAGAAATCTCTCCGCTCTATGGTTGAAAACGCTGGCGGCGGCAAGCGTGTCAAAGCTCTCCACCCTGTCGGAAAGCGGCTTATCGTAGGCTGGAATGTTTTCCACAAGCCAGCGGAAAAGCGTTTCCTGGTCTACTCCCGATTCGTCGAGCACAGATCTCGCGGTATATGTAGAGGGAGCGGAAAGCACGTCCAGAACGGTCTTATACATGTAGCTCTCAGAGGTCTTCTGGACGAAAGGTTCGATGTCTGCTTCTTTGAGTGCTGTGGACCCCATGCATGCGGCCTGAAGAACGTTTATGGCGTACCTCATGTCTCCCTGAGCGGAGGAAGCAATTGAGGAAAGGGCTTCTGGTTCAGGAGCCACTCCTTCTCTTGCGCATATTCTCTTAAGGGCCGCCTGAATCACATCTTTGCGTATTCTTCCGAATTTGAATTGGACACACGAACTGCTTCTCAGAGGATAAAGCTTTTTGGAGGAGTAGAGGGCGTCCTGGTCGTCCATTGTAAACACAACCGGAACACGCGTGTTCTCCAGCACTTCAAAGAGGTCTCCCAAGCCTTCTCCTCTCATTGTAGAGGTAAATGTGTCCACTTCGTCTACCAGAACTATTCTTCTAACATTGCTCCCGGATAACGAGGCTACAGTCTTAGACGCCTCATCAGCTTCTGCAAGGCTCGTTCCCCTACCCCAGTTCTCGCGATTAATTTCGAAAACCTGCATGCCTTCGCGTTCGGCGCATGAGTACACCAGACTTGTTTTACCTGTGCCCGGAGGACCCAAAAGCAGGGCCCATCTGCGTCCCTGTGGCGTCCACCCCTTTAGCCACTGAACAAAGCCGTCTCTCGCTTCACGGTTGCCGAGCACCTCTTCAGGTGTCTTGGGCGCATATTTCTGGGTCCAAAGCTCGGGAGCCGTTTTATTTCAGTCCTTTAGACAGGACGCCCATCTTAGCTAAGAGCGAGTCGAGCTGGATTTCGCCGTCTGCGCCTTCTATAAGCCTGTACTCGGTGTCTCCGAGATAGGAGAGGATGCCTACTTTGACCGCGTCAGGGAAGGCGCTTTTGGTGACTTCCCTGTAGATCTGTTTTACTAGGTCTTCGGGGGCGGCTGCTCTTACGTACAGTATTTCCTGAAGCTTCTTCCTTGCGTCACTAAACCTGCCGTCGAGCGCCAGGGAGACAAGCTCAGAAACATCTGAACCCAGCGCGGACCCCAGGACTTCGGCGACATTTTTGGAGCCAACAGGCTTACCCAGCACGGCGAGACTTTGAAGCGCGTTTATACACATGCGGAGGTCGCCACCGGTCGCTTCGAAAAGTTCTTCAAGGCCGTCAGAGCTGTACTCCACTTTCTCCTTTTTACAAATGTACTCCAGCCTTTTCACAACATCAGACTTGGAAAGTCTGGTGAACCTGAATATCGCACACCTGCTTTGGATCGGTTCTATTATCCTGTTCGCGTAGTTTCCGATAAGAATGAACCTGCATCTATCGGTGTAAAGCTCCATAGTCCTTCTTAGCGCGTGCTGCGCCTCCGAAGTCATGGAGTCACATTCATCAAGAACCAGGATTTTGAAGGGCAGGTCGCCGAAGGCCACTGTGCGCGCATAGTCTTTCACCTGATCTCTGACAACGTCTATGCCTCTGTTGTCGCTGGCGTTCATCTCCATGTATCCCGACGAAAAGCCGTCTCCTAGCAGGTCACGTGACAGACACATTGCGGCTGTGGTTTTGCCAACACCGGGCGGGCCCACGAAAAGGCAGTGGGGCATGTTTCTTGAGGCCGCAAACTGTTTGAGCCTTGAAACCACAGATTGCTGGCCCACCAGTTCACTCAGAGTAGTGGGCCTGTATTTCTCCGTCCACACCATTTCACTGACTTCGCTCACGCGAACAACCTGCCTGCTCGTAGCTGACGGAATAACTGATAAGGTTTTTTGATGAAACCATGACTCGGCCGCTGACGTCAAACCGTCCTGAACCCCGCTAACCGCCCGACGGGGCCGTCGGATCTCCGCCACAGAGCCACTAGGTTATTTAGTCTCCCAACTATTTGTAGATGAAATTGTCAGAAGATCAGCATCGATACTATTTGGTTGAACACAGAGTCAATAGGGCGCTTAACGAGGAGAAACCGGTTACTGTTAGGCTGAAAACCACTTTCTACGGGTTGGGAAACATTGCCAGATCGGTCTCCGAGCCCGCGGAACAGGGACAGGAAGTTGCGCTTCCAAGGTGGCTTGCGCGGACACTGGTAAGGAAGGGTCATGCCACCTATGTTTCTCAGCAGCCGTCCATCAAGCAAAGACTCGCCAGAAGCATATGGCAGGAAGAACAGACCACAAGCATACCGAAACTCCCTGAAAACTTTTACACTGAAGTAGCCGACGCCATAGACGAGGCGGAGGCGGCTGGCGACCAGGGGAGCGCGGGTATAAGGTCCAAACTCCAGGATTTTCTGAGAATCAGGGTTAAAAAGATACGGAGATACGCGGAAACAAAAAGTCAGTTCGACTTCATCGAAAATCTTACGCCTGAGGAGAGAGCGTGGCTTTTCGGGTATCGCAGGTCCTTCATAGCGTGGGTGGAGGGCAACTGGCTCAAAGAAAACCTGGAAATTCGGCTGGAAGCCCGCTTGGGCAAAAGAGACTGAGATGTTCAACCGAACAAGGGTTGACGGAAAATGAACGTGGACCAGATTGATGTTCCGACAAACGTAAAAGAGGTGCTTCAGACGCAAGGTTTGGCGACTCTTTGGCCTCCGCAGGAGCAGGCCATCCGCTCCGGTCTGTTAGACGGCCGCTCACTCGTTGTGTGCGCCCCCACCTCCGCTGGAAAAACACTGATAGCTGAACTGGCAATAGCCAACAGACTGACCAGGCTTGGGGGGAAGGCGCTGTACCTTGTTCCCCTGAGGGCTCTGGCCTCCCAGAA
>JAVZLA010000050.1:0-8948 GCA_038883995.1 Thermoprotei archaeon
ACGAAACCTTCTGGATAGATGTAGATGTGGGTCGCCGGCGCCCTGCGAAGCCACCGGACCGTGTCCTTGCGCCGAGTTGTCTTTCAAAGAAGTGTGCCTGCGCGGACACTATATATGTGGGTCTCTGTATCCGTGGCACAGCCGGGGTCTCCTAGCCTGGTTATGGAGCGAGGCTCATAATCTCGTACCCGCGGGTTCGAATCCCGCCCCCGGCATCTCATGCCGTGAGCCGGAATCCAGATGCGTCAAATGCGGACGTCCTCCGAGACAGCATGAGTGATGCAGTCAAGGAAGTTCACGATTGCGAGGGGCACTTCGCCAACCCAGAGAGGCGCCTGGACGAGGTTGAAACAGTTTGCAATGACGACAAGGAGACTATCAGAAGATTTGTTACCGACTTCAGGGCGCAGGGCGTATCGACTGGAAGGCTCGTCAGGTATACCTATTGCCTGAAGAACGCGGTTGAGCGCTTCGGGGCGGGCGGCCAGCTAACTTGGCGGGAAGACATCGAACGGCCAGTCCCATGATTGCAGTACGATTCTGGCCGCTCGTACACTATCTCGGATTATTTCTTTACCGTGAAGAAATTCTCCAAGTTCCTCAGATATGGGAACGTGGACAAAGAGACACCTTACGCAGAGGAAATAAGGTGGATCAAAAAGGCCGTGAGGCCAAACGAGAGGAAGGAGCTTCTATTCCCTACCGGCGACGAGATTGTGGCAATGGTCAAGGTGGCGAGCAGCATTAGGGACCGGCGATGCCGGCGGTTAGATGCGGGGCTGGGTTGAGTGCCACCGAAGACAGTGTACGGCAGCCAGTAACCCAACCAGCTTCCAACTGCCGGGACCTTAAACCTGCGTGCACGGAGAACCATGTAGAGAAGCGAGGGTACTCCCTGTCTCGTCTGAGGGGATTCTGTTCGCGGGGCATCAACGGGCATGGGCTTCTGCGCTCTTCTCCACTCACCCGTATGCAGTAGCCGTCTGGAGGTTGTTCGCGGCGGATATCGCGTTCTGGATCGTTGTTCCAAGATCGAGGCCGCTCGCGGCGATCGTACCAGATGGTCCGACGAGATACCATATGTCGAGGTCCCCCTGCGGGTTGTAGGTAGAGGTGGCGCTCTGGGATGTGTCAGCGAACAGCCACCCCGGATGGCTGCCTACGCCGCCGGCGTACTGGTTTGCGAACTGGGTTATCGTAGGGCCGGAGTAGCCGAGGTCGTTGTAGTCTTCTACCGTGAACAGAATGACGCCAGCCGAACGGAGCTGGGAATAGTACTGCGACGCAATGATGGGAGCCGTCTCCTGGCACCCCGAGCACCAGGTGGCCACCATCCAGAGGAGGACGGTGTGACCTTGGAACCTGCTCAGCTGGGTGGACGTTCCGTTCGTCAGGTGGAGTGGCATGTCCGGAGCCCTGTCGCCCACGTTGATACCGGTGCTTGCTATCAGAGCGGTTGTGCCGGTGCCTCCTGAGATGTTTGCTGGTTGCTGCCGATCGTAGAATGTGTAGGCGCCGATGCCCGCCGCGGCAAGCACTACGAGCACGCCCAGAGAAACGAGAAGTAGCTTCCTGTTACCTCTCCTTTTTCTTCGTTGGTTTCGCCGTCGCCTGGAGTTCAGATTCTTCATGACGTCGCCGTCCTACTCATGTCGCAGCAGGAGGTGATGCTTCGGCTCAGGTAGTGGATGGAGATGAATAGGAGCGCCACTGAGAGCGCGTAGAAGTACTGTGAGTTGAATTCGAAGAATGCCTGGAGTCGAGGCGATACATCGTAGAGGACCGGTGTCGAGGCGCCCGCCATAGCGATAACGCTCGGTATCAGCGGGGTGCAGCAGAGACCGTTCACGAGGCTTAGGATTGACCCTAGCGTGATAGCCTTGACGGAGGATGCGTGCATCCTGAATGCATAGACGTTCAGCGTGGCGACCAGGCTTATGAGGACACCGAAGATTAGGGCAAAGGCCACTTGGACGGGAGTAATGAACCGAACCGCGTAGGGCACGAGAGCCCCGAGCGGCAGCGAGGGAAGCAGGAACACTTACAGCACGGAAACCGAGACTGAAAGGACAAGGAAAAGCGAGACGTAGACCTTTGCCGCAGAGACGGAGCCAAGCGCGAAACGCTCGTACTGCAGGCGGCTGATGAGTCTGTTCATGATATTCGCCTACAGCAACACTGGTTCATCGTCAGCAGGCCTCCGCGCTCGATTTCCCCTGTCGCGTCCTGTTTCTGCTTCTGCCGTGCATCGTGATTGCAACCGACACCACCGGTGCTACCGCTGCGACTGCGGCGCCTACGAAGAGTAGCAAATCATGTCCGGTTATGGCTGAAAAGAGCGCAAGGCCGCTCTCCGCAATGAGAAAGATTGGCAGGCCGCAGCAGACGACCACCCCGAGAACTGCCAATACAGTAGAAAGCATTCCCTCAAGAGATCTGCGAAGCCCCTCACAGTCTCCGGCCCGAGTCCTGTAACCCGCTTCACCAACGGTTGATGCATTCGGCCCGATGGATTCCGGGTTTTCCATTTTCACCGCGTCCCGAATGTCGTGACCATGTTCGGAAGATCCGCTGCGAGCCCAGTATCTGAAACTACCATTTTACCTTGGGAGCCCACAATGGGGTAGAATTGCAGGTAGGCCATGAAGTCGTGCGTGTATATAGAATTCTGATTGTTCGCTGCAAATACCCATCTTAGTCCGGCTCCGCCGTGCTGGCTGGCAAAATTGCTGAATTGATATCCTTTAAACCCGAGGTTGTCGTAGAGCCGTTTAGTAACTTCGATCACGCCTTTGCTGAGTAGCTGCGAGTAGTACTGCTGGTCGAAGAGCTGAGCGCCAACCTCGCAGCCAGCGCATCCTATCGTTGCAAACCAAAGCGGGACTAGGTGCTCATGAAAATCGTTCAACTTTGACGTGCTCCCGTTGGTCAGTTGGGCTTGGGAATCGAGCGCCAAATCTTCTAGTTGCGTTCCGTTCGCTGCGTTTGTTGGCACCGCGGTTCCTACGGCTGATATGCCTGAAGCGATACCGAGCGTGAATGAACTGCTCAAGGGAGTACCGAAGGTAGACGAGCTGCCTGAGGTACCGGGACCAGGACCAGGACCAAGACCAAGATAGAGCGACGCAAATAGTGCCGTGATCGAGACGGCTGCTATCGGTAGCATTTTCGCGGTAACGCTAAGGCGCATTAGACAGGTCCCCTTGGCCGAGGCTTCTTGGCCAGCGGCGTGGCGCCGTATCCGTGGGCTGTCTTTCGGCCATCTTTCCATTTGATGACTAAATCTCTTTCGAAGATCTTGCTGCCGGGAATCTCATCTATAGTCGTCTGGATTGGATCGAAACGTACTACGGCCATACCTTGCTCTAACGAGAGCTTCGCCGCGATGGCGCCGGGTTCCATTTCAAATGTGAGCCCAATCCTGTTGGCGTAGCGGTCGCACGCTCTTCCCGTGAACCTGAATAAGGTGGTCTTCTCCATGATCACTGGTTCAACTCTTTCTCGCTCCCCTACTCCACGCAGCAGCTCATCTTCGCCACGTCCGTGTAGAACGACTGGGCTACGAGCTTGACCGATTCCGAGAGGGAGGGGAAGATATGGACCGTGTCGATGATGTCGTCGATCGTGAGCCTGTTCCTGACCGCCAACACCCCCTCGTGTATCAGGTCGGCGGCATGGGGCGCAAGGATATGCACCCCCACTATCTGCTTTGTGTCGCCATTGATCACCATCTTCACGAGCCCGCGCGTGTCTCCGATTACGTGGGCCTTCGGCACGAGGTCGAACGGCAGGACGCGACAGGCGCACCTTATCCCCTTACCGATAGTCTCTGATTCAGTCAGGCCAACCCTCGCAACTTCTGGATAGGTGAAGACTGCCGAAGGAACCTCTTCGAAGTTGATCTTTTTCTTCTTAGTATGATCGCTACTGAAAGCGTTGTGGACGGCCACCGCCCCTTCCTTCGCGGCGATGGTCTCGAGCATAGGCTCACCAGTCACATCACCGGCGGCCCAGATGTTAGCTGCTGACGTCCGCATCTCATCGTTGACTACAACGAATCCTTTCGCATCGGTCTCCACCCCCGCCTTCTCAAGGTCCAGGACTTCGGTGTTGGGTCTCCTTCCGGTTGCGAGAAGTAACTGGTCGCAGAGAACTTTTCTCGACCCAGCCCCTGTCGTGAAACTGATCTTCTTTTTACCTGTGTTTCCTTCCTTTGAGACCCGATTGACCGTTACCCCGGTGAATACATCGACTCCCAGCTCCTCGAGATAGCGGGTCAGAGCTTCCGAGACCTCCGGTTCGTCTTCAGGAAGGATTCGCTCGCTACGCTGCAGCACTGTGACCTGCGCGCCGAACTGCGCGTACATCTGAGCGAACTCCAGTCCCAGCGCGCGGCCGCCGATCACGCAAAGTGATCTTGGAAGTTCCTTTAGGCTGAGGGCTTCCTCGTTTGTGAGGTAGTCCACCTCGTCGATGCCTTGGATCGGAGGTACGCTCGCACGCGCACCGGTCGCCACAATGAACTTTTTCCCTTGAAGTATCTCTTCTCCCGCCTTGACCTCGTTCCTTGAAACGAATTTCCCTTGAGCCGGATAATAGGTGACTTCTTCCAGATTCTTTAGCACGTCAGCGTACTTCTCTTTCCTGAACTTCCGGACCAGCCTATCCTTCTCTTGGATAACCTTTCGAAAGTTGAGCTTCCCTGTTCCGTACTCTATTCCTTTGAAGTAATTTCTCAACCCACTGTTGTGAAACAGCGTGCCAACAGTGATCAGACGCTTACTCGGAATGCAGCCAACGTTAACACACGTCCCTCAAATCACTGTCCCTTTCGTCGCGTTCTCGCCGACCACGGCCGTCTTTACTCCGAGTTCGTTCGCCTTTATTGCGGCAGCGAATGCAGCTGAGCCATGCCCTAGGATTACGAGCTCATAGTTGTTCATGACAATAATTCTACCTCTCGAGCACATCGCAGGTGAGAAGGTTGCTCGCGTACTTCCTTAGATGCTCGTCCACAATTTTTAGCAGTGGGAGCATTGTCTCCTCGTTGATTGAGTAGATTCTCGACTTGCCTTCTCGGCTCGCACTCACCAACCCACAGAATGTGAGACATCTGAGGTTATGTGAGACATTCGTCTGCTCCAGACCGAGCTCGATACAGATCTGGGTGACGTTCATCCTACCCCTTTCTTTCAGCAAGTTCAGAATCTGCATTCTGGTGGGATTTGCCAACGCTTGGAAGAGCAACGCACGCGGCATGGCAGTCAGCGGTTCAAGTGTCATATATGTCATATGACATTTATGTCATATAAATCTTGCTAAAGACATTGCACTCCAATGATTCGACCAAATCAACCCGATTCCGCGACAGTGCAAAGGACTTCGGTCGTGAGAATCGAGAACACCTATCGTCAAGAAAGCGTCCCCCGTCTTGATTTGATCGAGGGCCGATCTGCATAGTTCGCAGTAAGTTTTAACTGGGACGGCAACTGAGATTTACTTGGGCTTCTTCGGTTTCATAACCAATCTGCTCGACTACAGGATAAAATTACGGATGCCGTTTCCTCTATCCCTGTCCGTCTTTCTGTTACAGCTGGAGATCAGTTGCACCAGAAATTGCTACGCTACAACTTGGGTCTCAAATTTGTTCGTAGGAGAGTTGTTAGGTACTGTCTGAACTAACAGAACTACGGTGTTTTAATGAAAGCAATAATTGGATGTCGATGTGTGTACAACATTATGGCAGAGTGTAAGAAGGTAGAATTGACGGACGCAAAATTTCAGGGGCTGCTTATCAAGGCTGCTCCACCCGAAACCGAGCTAGGCGAAAAATCCATGAAGTCTAGAAAGAATGCAGTAACACCGTGTTAAGTAGAACAGAATCGTACCCGAAGTCCCAAATCCTTTTTCCCGGCGTCTTCGTTGAAAGCTTGTTAATACCGGCTGAGTAGCTGCTGCAAGTTGCTGGCAGGACAAGTGAACATTACGGCACGTTGTACACCAAACAACCTTTGTTCCTTTCAAGGTTTGTTGCCGCTCAGATAAAGGAGACTGTTAGGAGAACTCCGAACAACCTTGCGTACAAGGAATTGTATTTCAGCCCTTTTTGAAGCCCGAGAGAGTAGTCTCTAACGTTTCTGAGTTCTCGTAGAGAAACATAGACCAAGGGGAGAACGAGCAGAGTGGACAACGAGTATACGGGAAGCAGCCCCAGTGTCACGGAAGCGACTGTCAGAACATATGCAGCAGCAGGCAGAAGGAACGCCGCTCGCCTTGCCTTGGCTTCTCCGAGGATCGTGACCAGTGTTCTTTTACCGGTGGAGCTGTCAGCCTCGTAGTCTGGGAAAGCGGCGTAGTAGACGACGAAGACGGATACGAATCCGAGTGCGAGGCCGGCTAGGAACGGTGTGGTAGAGAAGCTTAGTGTCTGAACGTAGTATGAGCCCACCACGGTGAGAATCCTTTCCAGTGCAAGCGTGATTTCGCCGACGCCTTTTCTTTGAAGAAGGGACGTGTACGCTACTATGGTTATCGCGCCGAACAGCAGGAGAAAGAGAACCACGAGTCCACGCGTCAAAGCCAGATATACTCCGAAAGAGGAAGCGGCGGCAAGAAGTGAGACCGCTCCGGCGAATACCTGTCGCTCTGTGAGCACGCCGTCTACGAGCACGCCTGAGCCTCCGCTCAAACCCCTGGAGGCGCTGAGCTGGTCGGTGCCATGTTTGAAGTCGTAGTAGTCGTTAAAGAGATCCGCGCTCATATGCGCGAACGCCACACCCAGAATGGTAAAAGTCGCGTACAGGGGGTTGATCAGACGTGTGCTGTGCCAGGCGGCCGCTATACCGGTGAAGGCCGGTATGATTGAGGCGGGCAAATATGGTAGTCTGACCGCCCGTATCCAATCACTAGTATACCGGCTCATGGCTTCCTATTGTTTAGCGGTGCTCGGAAACCTTAAGCGTCGCGGCGCCTTTTTTATGGTATGGATTACACTAAGAGGGAGTCCAAGGCTTGGGCCAGGGAAAAACTTGTGGGCCAGTGGACAACCATGATAACTCCTTTCACATCCGACGACAGGCTTGACGAAAAAGGTCTTGCTCACAACGTCGAACACGTTCTAAAGCTTGGCACAAAGGGTATGGGATTTTCATGGAACATGGGGGAATTCTGGAGTCTCAGCCAAGCGGAGAGGTTGGCGCTCATGGAGGCCGCTCAGTACAGTGTGCGCCGCAGGGCGCTCACAGCCTTCCAGGTCACCGATACCCGTATCAAAGAAGTTGCATATATGTGTTCGAAGGCCGCTGACCTGGGTTACGACTTCGTGATCTTGGCGCCGCCATACATAGTTACGAAAACAGAAGAACAGGTTGTAGACTTTGTGTCCCGTGTCGCCGCACAGACCGACATAGGCATCGCGTTCTATAATTCGCCTCAGTTCGGTATAGTGCTCTCTGCAAAAGCTTTGTCCAAGATTGCTGACATAGAGAACGTGATTGCAATAAAAGAGGCCAGCTTCAACATGCAGTTATCTATAGACACACACCTGCAGGCCGGCTCCAAGGTTGTAGTGAGCACACCTGACGAGGAGATCTTCCCGTTGGCTGAAATGTACGGATTCAGCCAGCAGGTCATGTTCGCCAACACAAGCGACTGGCGCTTCGACACTCCAAGCAGACACAGCTACGTGAACTACATCGACCTCGCAACCCATGGAGAATATGAGAAGGCTCGCACACTATACGAAAAAATAAGACCGGTCAAACTGGTTTCTCGGAAATGGTGGAGCAGACTTGTTGCAAGGACGAACGGGTCTCTGCCAGTGCAGATGGTGAAGTACTGGGGTGAACTCATGGGTCTGAAAGCGGGTCACGTGCGGCCGCCTCTGATCCCGCTTACGGAACAGGAGAAAGCGGAGTTGAAAGCCGAGCTCGAAGCCTTGGGTGTCACGGCTTCCGCGCCAAGCATACGATGACGTGTTCACCGTCAATCCAGAATTCACCTTTTTACCCTTTCTTTGCTGAGTCATGGGCAAAAACCCCTTTTTAGGCTAAGGGAGATATCAGCCAAAAGCATAGGGTAAGTTGGCCATCTGGGTTCCAAAACTGTAACATGATTCTTTATGAAAGGTTTATATCGAACCGATATTCTCGTTCAGTATGCTTACTCTCAAGAGGAAAAGAGGGTTAAGTACAGCTGCCGGCGTGGCCATCGCAGTGGTGGTGATAATCATCATCGTGGCCGCAGCAGTGATCATTACCACGTCTAAGAAGACGTCTACCACAAGTTCGACGACTACGACTACGAGTACTCCTCCGTCAACATCGACCACTTCAACTACTACCAGCAAGGTTCCAGTAGCCCTTACCCCGCAAAACTCCAGCGTACTAGTGGATGACTCGCAGACAGCGGCACCCGACGGCCTTGATCCCGCTTTCGGCTTCTTCACCCAAGACACCACAGTGTTCAATAACGTGTTCCAAGAACTGGTGCAGTTCAACGGGTCAAGCGTAACCCAACTTGTCCCGGTTTTGGCCTCGAGTTACACTGAAACCAACAACTACATGAACTACACGTTCAACATAAGACCGAACGTCAGATTCTCTGACGGCAACAACGTGACTGCCGCCGACGTCTGGTTCAGCTTTGTCCGCGAACTGTTCGACGGCCAAGTCGTTGGCTTCGCCAACTACATCGGAATAACCATGAACCCAACATACTTTGGCACAGGATACGCGATTCCGTGGGGCACACAGAATGCTGTCGCATACGCTACCGGCGATAGCGCCGCCGCTACAAACGCAACGGTTATGGCTCAGCTGCTCGGCAACATGCTCAGCCACTTCAATCCCAACAATGCTACAATCCAGAAGCTGATCAGCTACCCGCACCAAGCCTACGTTGTCACCGGGCCGATGACTATACAGATGAACCTGTTGGTTCACTACTCG
>JAVZLA010000051.1:0-4163 GCA_038883995.1 Thermoprotei archaeon
GGGCGTCACTGTTGCCCGTTTTCATGGCTTCTTCCCGCAACCTGTTCAGGGCGGAGACGATGCCTTGGTGCTCTTTGAACATGGTACGATATTCGGCTGAAAGTCTTCCAGAAAGCGCCGCTGATCTTTCGGCGTTCTCCCTGCGGCCCGACGCAAGGCCGTTTAAGGATTCTAGCACCGGTACAACCAGTTTCTCTTCTTTTTCTAGGTGTGGGCGCAGTGCATGTAACAATTGCCTGGCAAAGTCGCCTATCCGGTCGCCCTCGGATTCTAGGTCGAGCAGCGATCTGTTGATTTCTTCATGTTCTGTGGTTAGCGTGCTCTCAGAATGAGATTCACATCCAGAGGTCATACGAGGCGTGTGCCCAGAGCGGGTTAACTGTTTTCCCTAAAATCTTCGGTTTAGAGTGATACATCTGTTAGTAATCCTGTGATGCCGCACGCTTACCGTTCACGTGCACCTAAGTCTTTTGAGATAACGCATAAGCCCTTACATAGGCGTAAATTGCGTCTGGTGGACGAGCCTGGAACAACACGGATCTAGCGGGGACGACGGTAGAGCCGGCCCGTTCGTGAACTGCGAAGAACTCGTCAAGCAAACACGCGACCTCAAACAGATTGTTCTCGATGCTTTAAGGACCTGTTATGATCCAGAGATACCCTATAACATAGTCGACCTAGGGTTAGTCTACGACCTACAGATAACTGAAGACAAACTAGTCTCCGTTAAAATGACTGTGACCACGCCCGCCTGCCCGGTTGGCCCGTGGCTCGAAAACCAGGTCAGGGAGGCGCTCTTCAACGTGTCGGGGGTGAACGATGTCGACGTACAGATAGTGTTCGATCCTCCCTGGACCCCGGACAAGATGAGCGAACAGGCGAGAAGAGATCCTAAAATATAAGGGATGAAATTTGCCCCGAAGCTCCTTTGCTTTTGTCTTTCTGGGCGTGTCAGCGCTTCTGCTCGGATTCTTAGCCGGTGTAAGCTTCAAAGACCTGGCAAGAGGGTTGAAGGTGTTTCTGTTATCCACTTTCGCGTGGATGGCTCCGATGATAGCTTCTTTCTCGTTTGTGCTGGGCGCACATTCATACGGGAATCCATCGTATTTTGTTCCAGCAATGAGCGCCACCATGGAAGTATATGCCGTGGGCGTGTTCGTGGCCATGATATTACATATTCGTTGGAGCCGGGAACGCATTCAAAGTCGAAGCAATCCGACGGATATTTTCAAGCAGCCGCCGGCGCACCCGTAGAAAGCAGTGCGTAGACAAGAACCTGAAATCGACGGCGACTTCTATGCTTACGTTGCACGTATGTCGCCTGCGCGCATATAGTTTGGGCACGGATACCATGGGGCAAAGACCTGTGTGCGGCACCTGGGTGGCGGTATCCCAAACCCGTTCGGGTAAACCCTTATCGTCGCCGGCAAGCCATGTATGTAGAATACGAGCGTTAACGTTGTGGACGGAGTTAAGGTTGTGGATGTCAGAAGCCTGCCGCCTTCTCAGAGGCATGAAACCATTTTCAAAGTGTTTGACGAGGTAAGACCGGGGGAACACATACTGGTTGTGAACGACCATGAGCCCGTGCACTTGGTTCGCTTTTTACGTCACGAGCGCAGGGATTTCGACGGCGACGCCTACGTGGCCAGCGAACGCAGCCCAGGCGTATGGGTTGCAGTAATAAAGAAGAGCGCCCGCGAACAGCAGGACGCCGACCAAGTGGTGCACACGAGTTTCAGCGAAGAAAGAAGCTTCTCCACTGACGGATTTTCGCCTGTCCCAGTGTATTCGGGGAAATCCTACAAGGTTATTCTAACCTATTTCAAGGCCAAGCAGTTCATACCCGTGCACACCCCGAGGACCGAGCTGGTGTTCGCGGTGGTAAGAGGCAGGGGTCTCATGGTAGCAGGAGACAAGCGTTTCCCGATCAAGGAAGGCGACTTGGTGGTGGTTCCCGCCGGGCAGAAAAGAGGGGTTCTGGCGGAGACAGACATGGAGGCCCTGCACATGGTTTCGCCCCCGCCAACGGACGAAGATCACGAGGAAGTTGCGCGGAAACTGCAAAAGGGCGTGTTCGAGTAGCAAGCGAACACAGACGATTTGCCCCGGAGTCAGCTTCACGCGTTTCCTGAACGCTTTTGCTGTTTTGGAGGCAACCTCACGCAGGCCTTCCAGCAAGCAGACGGCTAGAGGTGGAACCACAATATCAAATGAGTCCGGCGTAAGGCGCGGACCACTTATACTCGTCTGTGTTACCCCAGGCCGCCATGTGTTTGTTGTTTAAGGCGTGTTCAAGGAAACACCTACGCCAAAATGTGGCACCGATTTTTGTTGAGAAGGATCTTGAAAGAACAGCGGAGCCAGGAATCCTCTCCCGCTTTACCTGTTTTAGGCGCCCGGAATTCTGATGCCCGGTCGTAGGTCAACTGTTAGCCAGGTTCAGCCGCCGTCTGTCGAAGACTTCTGCGGTTTCGGGGGCCGTGAAAGTCAGCGCTCATTCTTCCATATTTCCACCATGAATTGTTCTCCCTTGTATCCAACCACTTCTTGCAGGGCTGACAGACTATACTTCCTGTCACGTGGGTTCGCGTCGAGAGGATTGTTGAAATAGATGAACTCGTCGTCCATTCCCGCCACAACTACCCAGTGCGGCAAATCTTCCTCTCCGAAGAGTGACGCGTTTGTCATAACCAGGGGAATGCGACCCGATAGCAGCGAATCGTAGACGACGTTGGCGGAGATCACACGTCTCCTTTCCTCAACGCCGAGTCTCCTGCATCTCGCCCTCCTTTCGTAAAAATGAAGCTTCAGAACCTGCGCGTCAAAGTTGACTGGTGGGGTGAGTTTGCCGACGAAGTCTATTCCAGCAGTATTGCTGGTTACTCTTACACCGAAGCCGCGGATGGCTGCCGAGTAGGCGATGCCGTATCTACTCGTCCCGTACACTTCAACCATGTTGCCTTCCCTCCAGATATCGATCTCCAAGTCCTTCGTGAGCGGGATGTCTCTTTGCAGATAGTGCATCGCCATCATCAGGGAAGCGGGACCACATGTGAAGTCGTAGTGCTGTCTGTAGAATGGAATGCGTAGACGAATCGGCGTTCTTCGCTTAGAAGGCACTCTCCTCATCTTTGTTTACAAACCTGCGAAGCGTCGGCTCCGCGTGCGTCGCATGTGATAAACCGTCGAACTCTGCGTCGAAAGACGAGACCTGTATCGTGCACTCAGTCAACCAGGCTGCGGTCGAGAAGTCCTCCGAACAGAATGGTGCGGCAAAGAGAAGAGGTTGATAGTGCCTTTTCCCTGCGTCATAGCCCATGCTTTCTTATCCCCTTGCTCAGAACCAGTGTCTCAGCCAGTATCTTTCAAAGATGACCTTCTGAGCATGCCACACCCTGCTGGGCATGCGGAACTCTATCTCCGGCTTGGGTTCTGCAAGAAAGTTTCCTGTTACAAACGCGCTTTGTCCTGCGCCTACTTCCAAAAAGCAGGAGCCGTTTCCTTCCCACTGCTTGGCTCTCCCAGTTCCCTTAACCTTGGCCGCTATGTTGTTCGCAACAACCTCAGCCTGGCCGCGTGCGAAGACACCCGCCTTCGGTAAAAAGGGAACGTATCCGTGCGGCGTGGAAACAGAGGTTACGTCGCCCACCGCGTACACTCCCTCGCTATTCGTTTCCAAGGTCCTCGGGTTGACCTGAACCCATCCAGTTTGATCGGTCAAGCCCGCTTCCATCACAGGCGCCGGGGCTACGTGCGGCGGCACGCAGAAGAGGAGGTCGAAGGGTATTGTTTCACCGGTTTCGAAATCCAGTTCGTGCTGCTTCACTTCTTTCAACCTGATTTTCGGATGGTAGTTTATTCCCCGAGACTTGAATAGCTCCCGGACTTTGTCCCCTATCTCTGGCCCAGCAGCCGGGACAGGATTGGGTTCTGGAGTGAAGAACTCGAACTTCGTCCTGTCACGTATCCCCTTTCTCGTGAAGTAGTCTTCCAAAAGGAGCGCCACCTCGTATGGGGCTGCCGGGCATTTGAAAGGCACGCGGGAGATGCCGACCGCAACTGTTCCGCCAGCAAACTTCTCAACTTCATCCCTAAGCCGGATTGCCGAGTCCAAGTCGTAAACATGATGAGCGTGCTCGGAGAAACCGGGAATCAGACTT
>JAVZLA010000051.1:4172-8696 GCA_038883995.1 Thermoprotei archaeon
ACTTCTTTCCAAGTTCTATAGAAACAACCTCGTCGTTCACAACCTCGATGCCTTTCGTCCTGAGCGCGTTCAAATCTTTCTGAACCTGCTCAGGCTTTCGCATCCCCAGCATGAGCCAAGAATAAGCCGGCGGAAACTGGAACTGCCTCTTACGTTCTATCAGTGTCACACTCGCTTTGCTTCCAAGCCTATCTGCAAGCACATTTGACGCGACCAGCCCCCCGATTCCTCCACCCAGAATGAGAATCCGACTCTCATCCATTTCGCTGACACCAGACATGAGAGCCTATCCATATATACGCGTATTCATCAGGGCTTTCTCCTCCTAACGGTCAGCGCGACCAAGTCAGCGGGGAAAGTGCGCCACTCTCTGACCGCCCTGTTCTGAACGGATGGTAAACTACTCCATACCCGTGTTCTCCAACTACTGCAAGCCGTTTAGAGCCGTCCTGCAGGTTGGTCTGCCGCCGGATTGGAGCAACATCGAGACTGACTGGGTTGCTCTACACCCATATTTCTTTAAGCTGTGAGACGCCTTCGAGCCATTCGCTTCTGAACTTTTCGTAATCTTTCAGAGCATCTTTGCCTTTCGCGGTGATTTTGTACGGTCTCCTCGCCTTCTCTCCTTTCGCCGTGCTCGAAACCTCTTCAATGTACCCTTTCTTTTCGAGCCATGTCAGAGTTGGATAGATCGCTGAAGGCCCCGGCCTCCACATGCCTTTTGTGCGGCGGAAAATCTCTTCCATTATCTCGAAGCCGTGCATCGGCTCCTCGGAGAGAAGGCGGAGGATGTAGGGTTTTAGCAGACCCTGCGGTACGATGTTAACTCTGAAGGGACCACACCTGCAACATCCTCCGGGCATTTCTTTCACTCAGCCTTCTCCTTTAGTGACTCGATCTTCTTCGAGAGAGCCACTATTTCAGACTCCAAGCTCGCCTTGTAGTCTTCCAGCTCCTTTACGACTTCGTCGGTGCTTTTGGGCCAGTTGTAACCCATCCCTGAGCAACCACAGTCGCACTGGCACCCGCATCCGCTTCCATATCCATGCATATGTCCACGTCCATGCATATTTCCAGTTCACCCCCGATTACACTACCTATATCATCGATGATATAAGGGTTGTCAGTACACAGATCCGCTGCAAAGCTATGAGCCAGAAAAGCAAGCCTATATGAGGAGCGGCATCAGCAGAGCGCCGACCGCCACTCCGATACCCTGCGACCGACGCCCCTGCGAACCGTGAATCGGTCGCGTGCATCTATGACTCATGGTACAAAGGTCTCAAACCAATACTGAACCATGCAAGCACCGAGCTTGAAGCAAACGCTTTAAGGAACAGAGACACCGTCGATCAGACCTTCTACCGGCGTCTGGGATCCGGGAGGACGGTGTTCTCCCCAGGCGCCTCATTTAGGATATAACAGCTTTAACAGGGCTTTCGGCTCGCATAACATGGGGCTACACTGTATAGAACACAAATGTGCCTCTGTTGCCCACAGTGGGCGACGCTTGCCTCATTTGCGCCTGAAAATTATTCGAAGCCTGCTGAACCAGTGATTCGACACAAGGCATAGCTATACACTGCTAGATTAAAATAGCATCCATTTCCATGCTGGAATGACCTCTATTCTCTTGTTTGCTACCTTAAGTTGCCTTTCTTCGTTGAAGGTCAACACCTTCAACTTCTTGCACCCCAAGACTTCAGAGGCAGCGGTCAGCGCCTTAGTCTCCCTAGCATAGGTTCCTGGATCCTCTATCGAGTAGCTTACCTGAATAAGTTCATCTACACCCCCTTTGCCTTCGACCACGAAATCGACTTCCGAACTTCCCGTGTCAAAATATGAAACACGCTTGCCGCGCCTTGTAAGCTCCACGAAGACCTGGTTCTCCAGCATCTTTGAAATATCAGTGTTAGTCAGACTCAGCAAACCGGAATCAGCTAGATACAGCTTGGGCCTTGTGTTCCTCTGCTTCGGTTTTCTCGAATAAGGGTATACGAAGAAGAACAGGAAAACGTTCTGAGCATAGTTGAGGTAATTTAGGGCGGTTTGCGCTGACATCTTTATACCGTGCGAAACAAACCATTCGGACACCTTTGCCGGGGAAACCACTCTGCACGCAGAGCCGAGTAGCGTGTTGATGAATGCTTTCAGTACCTGGCTCTTTCTTATTGCATATTTTTCGATTAGGTCTCTTTGTAGAACAGTCTCATACAGTTCCCTCAGTACAAGCGCCTTGAGTTCCGGAGTGTTTGCTTCTACAACCATTGGATACCCCCCGTATTCCAGATAGTCCTTGAAGACAGAAGCCAGAAGACCCAGTTCACTGATCTTCATGTGCTTTGAATAGCCGATCTTTTTTGCTTTACAGTACTCTCTGAATGAGAACGGCAGCACCAGCGTATTTATGGCTCTGCCTCTGAGTTCGTTCGGAAGTTTGTCCGTCGACAGGTCCGAAGTCGACCCCGATATTATCATTCTGTAGCGGTGCTCATCGTGCAGAGTCCTCACCCATCTTCCCCAGCTTGGAAAATTCTGAACCTCGTCGATGAACAGGTATATCGGCTTGCTCTCGTCGGGCCCATATACAGCGAACATAATCTCTTCAATCTGGTCTAGGTCACTCGGCTTCAAGCCTTCGAAGTCTATATCCTCCCCGTTTATGAAGATCTTGTTGCTGTCCGGTAGATCAATCAATTTTTTATAAAAGAGCATAAGAAAGGTTTTGCCGGCTCTTCTGGGACCTATCACAGAATTTATGAAATCGCCCTCCGGCAGCGTTATCTCCCTTTCCATTATGTTCAACCCGGCGCCGTAACCCCTGTATCTTATCAGAGCGTTATAGATGTCCATCGGCATCCAATATCAGGCAAACTATATATTTTTATCGATTACTAATTGATTATTTTCTTAAATTAATCAATTTAAACCTGAATGCTGGTCAGCTCGCCTCCCGGCAAACACGTATGAGAGTGATCAAGGCAGCTGAGAAAGGCCAGAAGCAGCCCATAAGTCCGCGGAGTTCATCGCTACGAATACGTACTTTAGACCACGCATTTCCCGCCTCAACAAGTCACACTAAGAGTGGGCCGAATGAAACGAGATTGGCATCTCGCAGACTTCCGAACACTAAAGCCTTTATCGTAGCCAGGTGAGGTGAATTGACAGCAATGTAAATGCGATTCCAAATTTCTTGCTCCGAGAGCTTGACCGCACGTGGTTTTCGCTTACGTTCGCCGGCCATGTTGTCGTCAACCTCTGACATCTTCCGGGGAAACCAGTTGAAAACAGGCCGAAGATTGCAGGGTAGAAAAGACGCCACTGTGGCCTGGGAGAGAACGTTTCCAAAGTGTAAACAGACTAAAGTGCATGCTGCATGTACTCTTAGTGTGCCGATCCACAAGCGCACGCCGAAGAGCGTCCAGACACGTGTACGCGACATAATGAGTTCGCCACCTGTAACGGTCGAAGTGTCTTCTACTCTCCGGGAAGCGGCTGAGAAAATGTGGTCCGAGAAAGTTGGAAGTGTGGTAGCGGTAGACGACAACGGCTACCTACGCGGCATATTAACCGAACGAGATATGGTGTTCGCAGCCGCAAAAGGCCTCCTTGACGCCTCAGAGAAGAAGGCAACGGTTGAATCTGTGATGTCCAAGAACGTTATAACGGTGAACGAAGACTCAAGCATCGCTCAGGTCGCGGAACTAATGTCCGAGTTCAACATCAAACACATAGTAGTAATGAGCCAAGAAGGCAAACCCGTGGGCGTGGTTTCGCTTCGAGACATGCTAGACGTCGGATTCGAATTCCTTAGAATACTTTCCCCCCGTGGCTAGCATAACGAAAAATCTCTGAGCTTCGGCTCGCCTAATAAAACTGTTCGCCGATTACAGTTTCTACAACGATGCCGGAGAATACGGCGTGGGGCCGTGCATACGCAAGTTCATACAGGCCTTTTATCCGGGGTCCCTTAAAGCTACTCTTAAAGTGACGGTCCAAGTTTGCTGCGGATTGGCGGTCACATAACACACGTGCTCAAAGTTGAGTCTGGCAACACTATCTGAAACTACCTGCCTTGCTCAATGGCGCGTAAAGAGGAATCATAATCCGAGTGGTGGACGTAAGCTCGTTACTTTCCAGAAGGCTGCGAGCTGCACATAACATGGAGCTATGCTTCCTACCCTAGCGGACGCGGCAAAAAAGGGGGTTTGCGCCGTGTGCTAACTGGAAAAAGGGTGCATGGCGGTGTACGCTTAAGGCGGTCGACACACGAACAGGAGTCAGGGATGCAATTTGCTCTCTCAAACGCCGTGGCCGGGTAACGGGTGAACTGGCCCCGAAACAGCGTTTAAGGCAAACCTACATGTAAAGCATTAAAATACGCCGCGAAGATGCCCGTCTCGTGGCGTCCAAGCGTAGTCGCGTCTACCTCAGGCTTGGCGTAGGCGTCGCCGTCATAGTCGTAATCATGCTCTTAGGCGCTTTCACTCCGCTTGTAACACTGCTTAACCCGGCGACAGGCGT
>JAVZLA010000052.1:0-8568 GCA_038883995.1 Thermoprotei archaeon
GAACACAAGCTTCAGTGCGACAAGATACTGCTCTCAGTGGGCAGGAAGCCGGCCTTGGCTGAAGGGTGTGCCGGAAGCGTTGGCGTGGCCACGGACAGCAAAGGCTTCGTCAAGGTCGATGCGTCCATGCGTACGTCCGTCAAAGGAGTGTACGCGATAGGGGATTTGGTTGCGGGGCCCATGTTGGCGCATAAGGCTTACAGGCAGGGCGTGGTCGCCGCTGAGGCCATAGCGGGTCTGCCGTCGGAGTTTGACAGCGTTGTCCCCGACGCGATTTTCACAGATCCGGAAGCGGCTAATGTCGGGCTAGACTTGGTTAAAGCCGGGGAGGCCGGTTACAACGCCATGTCGGCTAAGTTTCCGCTCATGGCCCTTGGGCGGGCAGTAAGCGTAGATGAAACCAAGGGTTTCGTTAAGATCGTATATGAACGCGACAGCGGTGTTGTTCTGGGAATACAGATAGTGGGGTCGAACGCTTCCGACATGATAGGTGAGGCGGCTCTGGCCGTGGAAATGGGTTCGACGCTTGAAGACATAGCCTCCACAATACATCCACACCCCACATATCCGGAGGCGCTTATGGAGGCAGCTGAATTCGGATTGGGAAAAGCCATTCACGTGGTGAACAGACCATCCTCAAAACAGTTGCACTAGACCTCGGTACCGTGGAGTATTCTGAAGCCTGGGCAATCCAGAAGGGGCTTGTAGCATACAAGTATGAAAACCCTGATGCGGACGACTTTCTACTACTTCTGGAACACCCGCACGTGTACACTGTGGGCAGGAAGGGAAACACTCAAAACGTGCTTTCGTCCGCTGTTCAGGTTGTGCATGTTGAGCGTGGAGGAGACGTAACGTATCATGGGCCAGGCCAACTGGTGGCCTACCCTGTTGTTTCGCTTACCAGACTGAGCCTGACGCTCAGAGATTACGTCAGGGCGCTTGAAGAAATAGGCATTTTATGCGCTAGAAAATTTGGCGTTGCCGCCTCAAGGGTGGAGGGCAAAACCGGTGTATGGGTAGGCGACAGGAAAATAGCGTCGATAGGTGTTGCGGTGGAAAGATGGATCACCTACCATGGGATAGCTTTCAACGTTAACACGGACCTGACGTTCTTCGGCATGATTAACCCGTGCGGCATGAGCGCGAGCGTGATGACGTCTCTTAAGGCGCTCACGCACACTGAAATTCCGATGGAAAAAGTGAAAAATGCGTTTATTGAGGCGTATTCGCATGTGATGTCCCATGACATCAGGCCAGCAAACAAGGAGGAAGAATTTTTGGTGAGAGAAGTATGGAAACAGGACTCTGGACTGTTAAAGCAGAATACCTTGACAGGAATCTCGTCATAGTCGAGGTAAGCGAGTCGGTTCCGCTGAGCACCGGGACCGGGCTTACTTCTGAGGGAGAAAGGATAGTGGCAGATGTTCGCGCCAGGCTTCTGGTGGAACCCTATTATGCCGGTGTATATTCCGCCAAAAGGCCTCATGAACTTTTGTTCCAATATCCCACGGAGAAGATAATGCGCGTCGGTCCCGTTGTAAGAATAAACATACCCGCCTCCATGTTGCAGACACGCAGAGACTTCGTGACATTGAAGAAGAACCCGGATGGGACTGTGCTGGTGATTCCTTAGAGCCACTACTTATATTGGTCCACATTTTGTAGAGACGTGGTTAACTGTGACGCAAAACAGATGGGACCGTTTGCTTGAAAATGTGCGTTCGGATACCGGCGCGGACACAGTCATGTTGGTAAACAGGGACAGACTGGATCCAAACTTCTTTTATCTTACCGGATACACGAGTGGGCTTTTCGAAGGCTCCTACGCAGTGATGCACTCTGATAAAAGCGTGGATTTGCTTACCAGTGAACTTGAGGCAGACATTGCGCGAAAGTGGAAGCACAGAGTGCATGTGTACAGAGGGTACGATGACAAGTCTGTAGGAGACCAATTGAAAGAAATTCTGCACGGCGCCAAAAAAATAGGAGTGAACTACAGGGGGCTCAGCTACTCGGATTACATGTATCTGTCCAAGATCCTTCCTGACTCTGAGCTTGTTGATGTTTCTTCGGCGCTGTCGAAAACCAGAATGGTCAAGGATGATGACGAGATTGAACTTCTGAAAACTGCCGTCAAAATCACGTCTGATACCTTCAGGAGAATACCTGACTTTCTTAAGGAGGGTATGAGCGAGAAGGAGCTGCAGGCCGATATTGAAGCGACATTCGTTAGGCTCGGTGCAGACGAGGCTGCTTACAGTAGCATAGTTGCCTTCGGAGAAAACTCGGCGCTCCCGCATCACCGTTCTAGCGAAAGGACGCTACGCAAAGGCGACACCGTTCTTTTGGATGTGGGCGCGAAGTACAAGCTGTACTGCGCCGACATGACACGCACGTTCTTCTTTGGATCAGCTTCAGACGAGCAGAAAGATATGTACAGCGTTGTCCTGAACGCTCAGGAAGCAGCTTTGAATATCATACATGACGGACAGGACTCGCAGTCGGTGCACATGGCTGCTCAAAACGTTATAGATTCGTCGAAGTATAAGGGAAGATTCATACACGGTCTGGGCCACTCGATAGGCGTAGAAGTCCACGACGGTCCAGGCATGGGAAGAAGGCGTGGAGGCACCCTGATGGAGAAGATGGTTGTGACTGTGGAGCCCGGTGTCTACCTTCTGGGTAAAGGCGGTGTAAGAATAGAAGACGACGTAGTTGTGGGCAAGAATGGCGCGAACATATTAACAGACCTAACACGCGATTTACTGGTTATCTGACTTCGTTCCTTTTTCTAAGGATACGCCCATCTGATCACCAGGTACGAGAAGAACAGAAGGAGAGCGGCTGCGACGAATGTAGCCGGATAACCCAGGGCGTAGGATAAGTAACCCGAACCGAAGGAACCGATGAACGAACCGATGCCTGACAGCGCGCTTATGATTCCAAGCAACCCGCCCTGTCGTGCACGGGGCATAGATTCGAATACCAGAGATGTTGAAGAAACATAGAAGAGGCTGTAAGCAAATCCCCCTGCAAGAGCGTAGCTTGCCGCAGCTCCTATGGCAAGCAAATAGGATTTGAAGAACACATCGAGAGGAACCATCGCAAGGTAACCCAAGATCCTTAGCAACAGACCCAGCTTAGCCACAGAGGCTTCGCTTCCCCCAACTTTTCTGCCCGCGTATCTCATCGAAAAGGTTTGGGTTATCATAGAGAAAATGCCCACTGCAAACAATGGTCCAGCTACAACTTTCCCCGATATGAGAGATGGATTGAATGACGTGTTGAACAGACCGCTCCCCACGTTGAACAGGAAGAGGGAAAAATAGAGAAGTGGTCCCTGGCGGGTAAGGGTGTTTCTGGCCAGTTTCCAAAATCTGACGAAGTCTCCTAGCCTGGGAAGCCTGAGAAAGAAGGATGGGTTGGCGAGGAATCTCTGGATGAATGAAAGGCGGTCTGCTGTCATGGCCGTTCTTTCTAACGGAACGGTTTTGATTGGTTTCAGTGTAAGCAGGACGACCAAAGCTGAGGCCGCTGAGAACAGGGAGAACACCAGCGGCAGCTTGAAAACACTGAATTTCAAAACCCAGACGCTACTTATCACAAGACCCAGGACAGCGCCGGCGCTGCCCAAGTAAGAGTAGAAGCCGAATATTTCAGACCATTCGGATCGGCGCCAAAGCTGCATTATCAGGAGATTCGACGCAGGCGCTGCTGCCGCTGAAAAGAAGCTCACACCTACATAGGCGGCCGCAGTATAGGGGAGTGCCTCGAATGTGTACAGTGAGAGCACACACACTGTGACTCCGCCGTATGAGAGAAACAGGAAGACCCATCTTCTTATCGAGAGGTCCATGAGGAATCCCCAGAAAATGGATGCGACTACGGCCGCGGCGGATGCGGCTGAAAGTATAAGCCCATATTGTACCACTGTTCCACCTTTATCCAGCACAGCAAGTGCAAGGAAGGTCGACAGAGGTCCGGTGGCGAGAGAGCTTGGAAGCGCCGAAAACAACCATGTGCGTCTGTCCACTTCAGGGCTTGAAGTTCATCAACATGCAGCTTTAAGACTTGTGCGATATGTATCAGACAGCTATCTTTACTTTACCTCTTTACGTGGAGCGTGCTCGCCTTGCTCCCTGAACAGTTCACGTAAGGTTTATTGCCCTTGTTAAGGAGAAATCGGTGCATTGAGAAAGAACCTGATGATTGTCGGCGTCACGCTGGTGCTTGTGGCTGCCGTCACCGTCTTTTTTATTGTTCCCCTTCTCGCAGACAACCCGTCAACAGGAGTAAGGGTTTCTAACGTCCATGCATCCAAGGGAACGTTGGCCTTGATGCCCGGAACGGCAAACAGTTCAAAGGTGCTACTCGAAGGCGATGAATTCATTGTAAACTATTCCGCTCAGACGCCTGTTCCACAGTGGCTCACTGTGGCAGGCAGAAACCAGACTCCGGTGGATACTGTGACCCGGGGCGAGTCGACAATAGTAGGTTACAGATTCAAAGATGCTTTGAACACCACTGGAACGGTCTACTTTTACGACAACGAAAGCTCAAAGCTAACAGTCACATACACCGTTTCTCCTCTGACGATAGCTGACCCCGCTCTGATTTCAGGCCTTGCGGCGGTGGATCCTCTGCTATTTTTCGCTGGAGTTGCGCTTGTGGCTGCGTCGTTGTTCATCAAAGAGCGCGTCGCTGAAGACGCGGATACGGGTCTCAGCAAGCGGCGGAGTAAGAGAACTTGAACGTTCACCAATCCCTTGATACAGACCTAGACGAGCTGCTTGGAAAATGTCTCACCGTTTTCGAAGAACTGTCCGGTATAGGAATCCGCATCTGTTACAAGACTCTGCCGAAGGGGACTCTGGGCCAGACGAGGGTAAAGAAGGACGTTGCATACAAGAGTAAAGGTAAGAAAACAATCCTTTGGAGGCCGGTTATAGAAGTTTCCTCCGACATTAAAAAGTTGTCCGACGCCACTGAAAGGCACAGGCTGACCACATATGTGATTGTCCATGAACTCGTCCACATTTCGAGAGAACATCTTTCGCGTCCGAAAGGGAGGGTGGAACATGAACCTGACTTTAATTCAGAAGTACAGGAACGGATTCACCGCCTGGAAGACTCTTGGTGAAGCCTAGACGTCTGTTCCGAAATAGTCAAAGATATATATCCTGATGCCACTGTGCGTGGTTGTCCAAATGTCGACCTCTCATATGCGCTGCGTTGTTGTGACATGGGGAGACGCGTACCGCATGAGTAGAAAAATGGCTCTTGCCGCCAAGGCTTCCAAATTCATTCCCGACGTAGTTGTAGGGATAAGCAGGGGGGGAGTTGTGCCCGCAAGAATAGCCTGCGACATCTTAGGTGTCTCCGACCTGTTGACAGTGAAGATAGAACATTGGTTGCAGACAGGTGCACACACCGAGCACGCGGTAATAAAGCATGCATTATCAACCCAGCTTGACGGCAAGAAGGTTCTCGTGGTCGATGATATAGCCGATACGGGCGAAAGCCTGAAAGAAGCGGTGGCGCACTGCGCTTCGCGAGGTTCGGCTACGGTTAAGTCGGCTGTGATGCAGAAGCTTTCAGGCTCCAAGTTTGAACCCGACTTCGTGGGCGAAGCGGTCGTCGACTGGGCCTGGTTCATTTATCCCTGGAACTTCTACGAGGATCTTACCAATCTAACGCGTAAACTCCTAGAATCTCAGCCAAGCCACAGTTGGACACTTGTGGATGTACAGAAGGCGTTCAAACGTGAGTACGGTGCAAGGGTTTCAAAGAAGAAGCTAAGGGAGGTTGTGCTGAACCTCAATGAAAAAGGGGTGGTCAGCATGGACGGCCCGGTGTTTCATGCTACGTCAAAGTAGACTCTGAATTCCTCTCCATTCTGTTCGTATCTCTTCAGTATGAACTTTCCTATTTCCAGAGTGTTGCGCACGTGTGTCCCACCACAGGGTATCGACTCGAAACCGTCTATCTGCACGACGCGGTACATATCAGAGTCTGGTAGACGCTCTATGTTGGGAGCGTCATCCAGCCTCCCTACTTCCTCCTTCGACAGGAATCTTGTAGAAACCGGCAGCCGTGCTTCTATGTTTGAGTGCGCTAACTCGGAGGCCTTAAACAGCACTTCTTCTGCAGGCAGCGTCCCTGCGTAGGCGACATAGGCTTCGGGTTCCCCGAGCCAAGAAGTTGTGGTTCGATTGGTTTTCGACGAAGCCACATTAAGACAGTGGTCAAGAAGATGGGCGGCCGTGTGTCTCCGCATATATGTCTGCCTAGGAGGCCAATCTATTTCGCCCTTTACAGGCGTACCTTCCTGAGGCGTGCATTCAGATGCAAATTTCACGTAGTGCACCACTCTTCCATCCACCATCATCGCCTTCTTAACCACGCCCATGGATTCTCCTACCAGGAGTTGGCCCGTGTCTGTGGGTTGACCTCCCCCTTTCGGATGGAACAACGTTTTGTCCAGCACAATATACCAGCTGCGGCCCTGTTCTTTTACCGCGGCAACCACATTCGCTTCAAAGCGTGAAAGGTAGCTGTCGCCATAGTATAGGAGCTCGGTTCTCGGTGTTCCTTTGACTAATTCGGAAAGCTGCACGCCGTAGACTTCGAACTAACCTTTTTTAAGCGTTTTTTGCGGGACGCCGTGGAATCCGTTAGCAACCAGAGTTCCTGCTGGCGGAACTGGGTCGCATCGAAGTTCAGTTAAGGCTACCTCAACGTGGCCTAGTCGAAGGTTATTTGCCCGATCCGTTTCCTGCGCTGAGAAAACCAAAATAGGAGCATTATAGGGTTGTTAGCGATGGATGAGTTTCAGCGCCTTGAAGAATACGTTTGCAGGAGCTACGGGTCGCTTCTGTCTGAGCTACCACGCTTAGAAGTTAAAGCGTGTAACCCCGAATACTTTGTGGTCGCCGGTCTGGGTGGAAGCGGCATAGTTGGAAGGTTGCTTGAGGCGGCGTGCGCCAAAAAATGGGGGCGTCCGTTCGTTTTCATAGACGGATCCGAGGACACTCTTGTTTTGAATGGAAACTACGTGCTTTTGGCTGTCAGCTTCAGCGGAAACACGATCGAAACACTTCGAGCTTACAGCCAGCATAGAGCGGGAGCGGCTGCCGCAGCCGTTGTTTCAAACGGAGGGGAACTGGTGAAAATTGCTGAGCGAACGGGAGACAGCATTCTTTTAGCCGGAGAAGCCCCCGCGCCAAGGTTTGGTTTGCCATCCATGCTTGAGAAAGCCGTGTTGTTTTTCGCACGGTCAACGGGAGCGGAATGGGTGTTGGATGAATTTCGGGTGGCGGTTAAGGAGGGCCCGTGGTCCAAGCCGTCGGAGCTGGTGCACAGCAGTAAGAAGCTTGTTACCGAGACAGGAAGGGCTGTGCCGGTTTTCTACGGAGCTGAACACACCAAGTGGGCCGCATACCGCTGGAAGACCCAGGTTAACGAGAACGCCAAGTCTCCTGCCTTCCATTCTATTCTACCAGAAGCCAATCACAACGAAGTGAACGGGTGGGTGAGTGCGCCAGACAACGCGGATATCAGGCCGTTCGTCATGACCTCAGATGTTTACTCTAAACTGACTAAGGCCGCGATCTCCGCGTACAAGAAGGCTTCCGGCAAACGATGTGTGGACATAGCTCTTTCAAGCGAAACAGCCTTGGGCCAGATCATCGAGGCATGCTGCCTAGGCGATGTTTACTCGCTGGAGCTTGCCAAAGCAAGGGGAGCTAATCCGTCGGATATATCTGTTCTTGAATCTGCGAAGAAAGAGACAAACCGTATTCTTTCAGAACAGAAGAGTGGAGAGCACTGAACAGGACGCGGACGGAACGGGACGGAACAGAGGGCTGTTACCTGTCAATTTCACCCAACACTGGGTCCCATGTTCCAAGTATTACAACTGCGTCCTGAAGTTTTTCTCCCAGCATCTGGCGTCTAGCCACGTACATATTCGTGAGTGAAGGACTTTTTATCTTCATTCTCACAGCACGTGGACCGCCGTCGCTTACCAGGTAATAGCATCCCTCACCACGCGGGGTCTCAATCCGGCTCGACGCTTCCCCTTCCGGAATACTGAGCACAGGCGCTTTCGCCTGAGGCGGACCGCTGGGAAGCTCCTTCAAAGCCTGTCGAACAATGCGTATACTCTGCTTGATCTCCTCAACACGCATAAGGAACCTGTCCAGGTTATCGCCTTTCTTGCCCACCACCACGTCAAATTCAAACCGATCGTATATCGAATAGGGGTCGTCTCTACGGACGTCGAACTTTACTCCCGAAGCGCGTAGACCCGGTCCCACCGCTCCCCATTCAACGGCGTTTGCGGCCGAAAGCACTCCAACATCCCTGAATCTTCTCAGAAACAGCGGGCTCTTTTCGTATATCGCCGAAAACTCTGAAAGATGGCGCTCTATGGTGTTCATGGCCTGCAACGCTCTTTCCGAAAAACCTCGTGGCAGATCCCTGTTTACTCCTCCAAACCTGAAATAATTCGGCAGCATTCTTGCTCCCGCAGCCATCTCGTTCAGGTCGAGCACCAGTTCCCTG
>JAVZLA010000053.1:0-8123 GCA_038883995.1 Thermoprotei archaeon
GGCGCGTGGTCCGCTTCCTCCTTAATCGGAGTCACATATACTCCAACAAGCTACCTAACAGGAAGCTTTCTTCAAGGATACCTAACACTTGCGGCTGCATCCGCGGTCGCATTCGTCCTCGCATACCGTGAACTTCTGGTAATAGACCTGGAACACATGCGGTCTATGATTCGCTCTTCCTCGAAGGACTTCACCAAGACACGGAAGTACGCGGGGATGTCGCCTGTTAAAGCGCTCCTCTACCGTAACCTGACTACAATAGAGCTTTCCGGTCGAGTAAACATGGGCGCCGCCGCCTCATACCGGTCTGCGCGCATAGAAATATGGAAGGCGGTAGCGGTGAGCGCCTTCGCTTCTGCCGCATACTTCTTTGTTGCCCGCTACTCCTCTCTGAGCGTGAGACCCCTCGTTAACACGGTTGCAGCTGTAGCCTGGACAAGTTTCGCGCTTCTTCTGGCACAGGCAACATTGTCGAACGAGCGCTGTTGGCTGGCCTTTTCATCCGCTGAGCCAGCGTGGTATGTCAGGAGGCTCGTCGCCTCAAAGCTAGCTGCCTTCGTCGTTTTGGTTTCTCCCTTTCTTGTGGTCGACGTATTGCTCGGTGAGATGGGTCTGACGGTCTTCCTCGACAGTTTTCTATCGTTGGCCGTGGTTGTTCCATCTATATTTGTGCTGTTCGTATTCCTGTCGGGCAGGGTGGGGCCTGTTCAGGTTCGCGAAGACGCTGTTATGCCTGGCCAGTTCAGCTTAAGGCAGCTGGCGCTTGTTCTTGCACTCTACCCTGCAATCGGCCTGGTCGGCGCAGCTGCAAACTTTTGGCTCGTAGCATATGCCGCGTCCCTTGTATGCGTCGCTTTAGCGTTGTTTGTTTTCTTCTATTCCAATATCTGGAGAAAGCTCGCCATGTCCCTTACCGAGAGGGGTTTCAGATAACGGAGTCTTTCTGCTGGCCTCCGATATCCTTGGCTTCTGTCAGCTCACGCGAGCAGGCATGTTCCTTGACCCCGCTTGGTGCGCACATCAGACGCATACGCCAGTAAAGCCGGAACCCGTACGCGTTGGCCCGTAAACCCCGGTCGCCGTGGACGCTGCCCTATCACAGGAAGCCCGCGGGGGACTTCAAAACCTCGGGCCAAAATATTTCGATACAGACTCAGACCGATCCCAACCCTAAATATGGGCTACGCCCATCCGATCCTATGGATTTTTGCCCGCGCTGTGGAACCATGCTTCGTTCAGGCTGGTACTGCCCCAGACACGGCAGGGTAAAGAATCCACCCGACTTTAAAACACGTCGATTCAACAAGAAGTTCCGGTCGGAAAGCGAACGCGGGTCCTCTCGCGACAGGGGATTCGAGGCCAAGCGCGACTCATCAACCGGACAGGCTCTCAGACCCTACCAGGTAGAAGCGGCCAAGGAAATTTCCAAGGCTCTGAAACAGGGGAAAAGTGTACTTCTGTGCATGCCGACTGGAACCGGGAAAACCAGGACTGCTCTGGAAGCCCTAAGAGACTACGAGTTTTCGGTGTTTACCAGGACAATAAACGAATACTATCCCTGGGAAAACGAGGCCCGTGTAGCCGGTGTGCTCTTCGGCGGACTGGTGGGGAAGGCGAGGGTATGCCAGCATCCCATTCAGACGTTCGAGTTTCTGGGAGTGAAAAGATTCGTTTACTCTGCCTGCATAATGAAAAGTGACAGAGGGGTTGAACGATGCGAGTTTAACCCGTCTCAAAGCGACCAGCTGGTTCAGACCATGCAGAGAAAGGGCGTGCTCGAGTTCGCAAGAGGCGTACCTGGAAAATGGTGTGGATACTTTGTCGCGCGCGAGTACGAAGGTAAAATGAAGCTGTACACGTACCCGGTCTACTTCTTCCTGAAAAAGCTCCTGCGGGATGATCTACGCGTATTCGACGAGTTCCATAACCTCATGGAAATAAACAGCCTGCTCGAGGTTTCAGTGGCAAAGGATGAGCTGCAAGGCATGAAGAAGATAGTCGAAAAAGTCTACAATGACGGAACCAGCGAACAGAAGAACGTAGCTGAAAAGGGACTTGCGTTTCTGGTTGAAGTGGAAAACTGGCTGGACTCCGACGGGCCGCCGCCTGAACCGGACCCTGACAGCACAGGCGAACTCACCCAGGTTTTGAGCGACTTCTACGGCAGCCTTCCACCCGACGCCGCCCTTAATTATGAAGAAAAAATTGGAGCGCTTAACGACTACCTAAGCAAAATACGGGAGCAGCCCGATATCTGGAAGAAGTACCCCGACCAGAAAAGACCGGGCAGATACAGGATCAGGCCCCTCGACCCCGCCTACCTCCTTAAACCGCTAAACGACGAACAATGGATCGGTCTTAGCGGAACACCTCCCAGCCCCGAATACATGAGAGATGTTCTTGGACTGAGAAACATAGAGATAGTCAGCCCGAAAACACCTTTCCCAACATCCGAACAGTACAGATACCATTTTACCAACAACATCAACCTCAGCTACGCCAACAGAGAATTCCTGAAAAACCAAGTGATTTCCACGGTAGAAGAAATAGTGAGCAAATCCAGTGGAAAGACGATGATAGTCGTCCCGAACTATCAGATGGCCTCCTGGTTCAGCCATCTTCCCTACACTATAACCGAAGACAGACGCACAGCCATAAGCGAAGTCGAACCCTTCAGGACACTCGTGGTAAACGCTCACGGAAAGTTTACCGAAGGCGTCGAATTCAGCCGAAACGGCTTGAGCCAGCTTTCAACGATAGTAATAGTTGGAGTGCCCTACCCTAACGTTTCGGACCCGTTTTTCGTGGACATGCTGGAGTATGTTTCCAAGGGCGACAGGAAAAAGAAGTGGAGAGTGCTGGAAGAGTATGCAAGGGTGAGGACATTTCAGGCGATCGGAAGAGCGGTACGCGGACCAGAGGACCAGGTGGACGTCTACATGGTTGACGACAGGTTCCGCAGAATGGGCTGGACCTATCCTGGAAAACAAGATAGCAGCTGAGGGGTCTAACCTTGAAACCAGACGTCACCGGACCGCTTTGCCAGGTGGGCGCTACTGGACCTTAGCGCATAGCACATGGGGAATCCCGGGTTGCTCCGCAAAGACATGCCGTCAGGATGCCGCAAAGGCTCTAGGCTGCGCGTCAATCGGTGCAGTCTCTTAAAGAGCCGTGCGAAAGCTCTTTTAGCCCACTGAACCAACACTGCCATTTACGCATAGCTTGCTTTACGCCTGTCACCTGATCTGGTTTGCGAAGAACCATGGTCTATCCGAGTCAGAGTAATCGATGTACACAGTCTTCTTCTCTGTGAAGTGCTCCAGTGCTTCTTCACCAAGCTCCCTGCTGAAACCCGAGTCTTTGACTCCGCCAAACGGAGCGCCGACTTCAGGCCCCACTGTGCCCTGGTTTACGAATGTGAGACCCGCGTCTATTTCTTGTATCGCTTTGAACATGTTGTTCAGGTTCCTGGTGTAGATGGCCGACGAAAGGCCGTAGCGTGTATCGTTGGCTATTTCTATCGCGTCGTCTATGTTTTTGGCTGGGATTATCGCTGTCACCGGACCGAAAATCTCCTCTTGCGCAATCTTCATGCCGTTGGAAACGTCTCCGAACACCGTGGGCTGAACAAAAAATCCTCTGGACCGCTCTTCATCTGTGTATTTACCTCCGCCAGCCAGAATTTTTGCCCCCTCCGCTTTACCGGCTTCGATGTAGCCCAGAACCTTCTCCTGCTGTGAGCGGCTCACGACCGGACCCATGTCAACGTCTTCCCTAAGGCCGTTACCTACGGTAAGCGAGGAGGCGCCGGCAGCAAACTTTCTTGCGAACTCGTCGATCACGGGTTCTTCCACAATTATCCTGGAGGCCGCAGTACACTTCTGGCCAGCGCTACTGAACGCCGCGTAGAGCGCCGCATGGACGGCCACCGGCAGATTCGCGTCGCGTGCAACTATCAGCGGATTCTTCCCACCGAGTTCCATCACCTGTTTACGTAGCATTGGAGCGTTAACCTGCGCTATGTGTTTACCGGTTGCGCTTTCACCTGTGAAGACAACCATGTTGACTCTTTTATCCGAAATCAATGCTTCTCCCACCTGCGAGCCTCTTCCCGTCACCATGTTTAACACACCTTTAGGAAGCCCGGTTCTTTCAAAGATCTCAACAAGCTTTGAAGACACGACAGAGCTCAGTGAAGAGGGCTTGAATACGACAGTGTTACCTGCGACGAGAGCTGGAGCAATTCCCCATGATGCAAGCGAAATAGGGTCATTCCAGGGAGTGATCACCCCCACCACGCCCACCGGCCTTCTAATGACCATCGCATGCTTGAGCGGCTGGTCACTGTCCACGACGTTAGAGTACATTCTTCTTGCGAGTCCCGAGAAAAAGAGGCAGGCGGTGGCCCCGTTTCCCACTTCTCTCCGAGCCTCCTTTATCGGCTTACCAACTTCGGTTGTATCTATTCTAGCTATTTCTTCCAAGTGTTCTCTTATCATCAGAGCAGCCTTCAAAACGTATTCTGCGCGCTGAGATGGGGGAGTGTTACGCCAACTCTTGAGAGCAGTCTGAGCGGCGTCCAGCGCTGCGCCCACGTCATGCGCGCTTCCTGCTGGAACACTTTCGAAGGCTTCTCCGTTAGCCGGGTTAACCGCAGGAAACTTTTCCCCAGACTCTGAGTCAATCCAGTTCCCGTTTATGTACATCCTCACTTCAGATTACACCTGCACCCTTGAGCGGCGCTATTTAAGGCTGGGCAACGGGTTAAGGTCTCCCGCCCACATATGCGAGTACAGCTCACTCATGGTGCGAGAATCGAAAACCACCGGGCTGTTCGCTCTATAGAACGTTGTAACACACTCTTCTGCGAGGACCGGTAGCTGTTGCTCAGTGACGCCCACCTCCTTAAGGGTCGTGGGTACATCTACGGACGCGACTATTTCCCGAATTTTGCTGGCTATGCTCAGACAGGTTTTGGAGTTATCGGCCGCGGGGTTGACGCCCAACGCCTGAGCTAGTCTCCCCATTTTGTCGGCGACTTTTATGCCGCAGTTTGAAGCTATATAGGGTAATGGGACTGCGACGGAAACGCCGTGGGGCAGACCAAATCTTGTTCCAATCGTGTAGCCAACCGAGTGCCCGTACACTGCCTTCGCTGCGAGGGCTATGCCGCCCAAAAGAGCGGCAAGGCTCATGGCCTCTCTTGACTCCGGTGAGCCCTCCCTGTAGGCGTGTACGAGGTTTGCCGCTATCAGGCGCACGCCTTCAAGCGCTGCGAGATCCGTGATTGTGTTAGCGATCGTAGACAGGTACGCTTCAACGCAGTGTGCGAGCGCGTCGAGTCCTGTGGCCGCGGTAACCTTCTTAGGCATAGAGAAAGTTAGCTCAGGGTCAACAAGAGCGGTTGTCGGAAGAAGATGCGGACTGTTCACCCACTGTTTGCGGCCTTCAACCGTAACCATCGACGTCACGGTTACCTCGCTACCCGTTCCAGCAGTCGTAGGAATCATTATGCTGGGCAACCCCCTTTTAGAAAACAGGTTTTGGCCTACGTAGTTTCTCGCGGACCCGGGGTTGGTGGCCATGCAGGCGGCGACCTTCGCCATGTCAAGCGAGCTACCGCCTCCCACCCCTATAACAAGGTTGAACTCCGAACCTCTCACAGCGGCAGCAACCTGTTCTGCAACCTCTATTCTGGGCTCCGCCTCAACCGCGTCAAAAACAGTGTAGCCCAGTGGGCCCAGCTGCGATAGAACTTTGTCCAAAATACCGGTTGAGACCATGGTTTTATCCGTAACCACGAGCGCCTTCGCAGCGTTCAGGCGTTTGGCCTCTTCTCCTAGGCTGCTGAGTGAGCCTCTACCGAACACTATTCTCGTCGGCAAATAGAACGAAAAGTTCACCGTGCGCACCTCGACTTCAGATCAGCAGCATGGTAATGAGTGTGACGTATGCAAAAAACCATGGGGAACGCCTCTGGAAGCAGGCTGACCGCCACTTTCAGGGAACCGCGGGCTTCTCGCAGAACGCCCTAACAGCTTCTTCGTTCACGTCCAATCCGAGACCATTCCCCTCGGGGACCTTTACCATGTCTCCCACCATCACTTCTATAGGATGCCTCAGCAGCCTTGAGACAAGCGGGTTGTCAAAATAGTAGTACTCATAGTTCAGGAACATGTCCGGAGGAGTGTTGGCCGAGAAGTGCAGTCCTGCAGCCCTTGCGCCGAAGCCCGAAAGACCCACGTGAAATGTAACAGGCTTGCCGTAGGCTTCCGCGAGGGAAAGTATCTTTCTGCATTCAGTTATTCCACCGACCCTAGCAACGTCGGGCTGAACGATATCGACCGCGTTCCCCGCGATGAAACTCTTCCACTGATGCTTAGTAAAGAACGTTTCAGCACCGCACACCGGGACATCCAGCGCCCTGCACACTTCTTTGTAGCCTTCGAGGTTGTCGGGTGTTATGGGTTCCTCAAACCAGGAGACATCGTATTTCTCCAGCATTCTTCCCACCTTTATGGCGGAGGTAGGGTTGTACGCTGTGTTTGCGTCAACCATTAGCTGCACATCGTAGCCCACAGAGTCTCTGAACGCCTTTACAGCACGTGAATCTTCCTCGAATCCCCTTCCAATCTTGAGTTTTATCTGTCGGAATCCTTTGTCAACCCACTGGGACGCTTCCTTCCCTATGCTTTCAGAATCCTTGTAGACAATTGAGGAAAGATACGATTTGACGCTGTCCCTGTACTTTCCACCCAGAAGCGCATAGACGGGAAGCCCCAAACTCTTACCCTTGACATCCCAGAGAGCCATGTCTACGCCCGACAGAGCTTCAACAAAGAACCCGTAGGAGTGGCCTCTCAGACGCATCATGGAGAACATCTTGTTCCACAGCACTTCGGTGTTCAGAGGGTTTTGGCCGAGCAGGACTGGTCTGAACAGGTTGTTAACTATGTCCGCCGTAGCCAATCCTCCTTCGCGAACTATCGCCTCCCCCCAGCCCACTGTTCCGTCGTCGGTTTCGACCTTGACGTATGCGGCTCTGAACGACTGGCTGATCAGCTTCGAAACATCCTCATGGCTCGACGTGTACCCTGTTATCCTTGTTTCAGCCTTAGCGGAAACAGGGTAGGCCTTGACTTCTGTGATTATCATAGAGTCAACTTTGAAAGCACCCAAATAACGGTTCTTCTCAACCTCTGTTACCGAATCCTGGGAGAGGATAAACGCGTTTGCGTTCAGGTTCTCGTTTCAGCGAACTACCTATACTCGCCTGCGACGTTCTGGCCCATCTGGGAACTGTTCGGCGGCGTTGCCGTACACAGTTTTCAGGCGTCACACTAGAGGGCGGTAACCCCGATTTCTAAACCTTCTTCGATCGCTAATTGGGCGTCCCGGTAAAAAAGAAGTCTTCAACGTGTTTCGACTGCAAGCAGAATTTCGCCTGGTACTAGGCGCATGTCGTTCACCATTTTTGACGCTCTCAGAACTCCGAACTGCGACCTGATCCACGCGAAGTTTCTTTTCTTGAAACCGTGTGATTCGAAAAGATTCATCGACGGCAGATTATCCTCTTCGACTGCCGCAAGCACCCATTTGGAATTCAGGTTTCTGAAAAATTCTAGCGCGTGCTCGAGGAGAACGGAGCCCACGCGTTTACTGCGAAATTCGGTGGCCACAGCCACGTAGTATATGTATCCAACTTCCCTGAGCAGGTTCTTCAACATGATGACGCCGACAGGTTTACTGGCGTGCTCCGCGGCGAACACTTTTTCAACGGAGTAAAGTGTCTTCTTTGCGTGCCAAAGGTAGAGTCCCTGAAAGCTTTCCTCCAGTATCTTCTCCAGTGCAGCCCGCTTTTCACCATTTGTGTATTCTACAAGCGTTACCTCCACGCTCACAGTCCAAACACTCTCTTCGCATTCTGCTCGACAAGCAGCTCGAAGTCCGAATCGTCAAGCATCAGCTTCCTCGCGAAGTCTAAGGCCGCGTCAACCGACTCGACAGGATAGTCCGAACCGAACAGAAACATTGACGCGTCGCCCACATAGTGAATGGCTGCACGCACTTCGGCGGCAAGCTCGTCAACGTACTGGAGTCTGAATTTCCCGCCAAGAGTGAAC
>JAVZLA010000054.1:0-8061 GCA_038883995.1 Thermoprotei archaeon
GTAGGAGACCAGCTGATTTTCATGCCTTCTAACAAGACAGGTGAAGTAAGAAGCATTGAAACTCACCACCAGCAGATACAGCAGGCAGAGAGCGGTGACAACATAGGCTTCAACATAAGAGGAGCTTCCAAAGATGACATCAAACGCGGCGACGTCGCGGGAAGAGTTTCTAACCCTCCGACGGTGGTTGACGAATTCACCGCGAGAATATTCGTCCTGTCACATCCTACGGCGATCTCTGTTGGATACACGCCTGTGCTGCACATACACACTGCTACTGTAGCCTGCAAGATGATAGCCATTGACAAGAAGATAGATCCGAAAACCGGTCAACCTCTACCTGAAGCACCTCAATTTCTGAAGCAGGGTGACGCAGCGCTAGTCAAGTTCAAGCCGATCAAGCCTCTGTCCGCGGAAAAGTACCAGGAGTTCCCGCCTCTCGGAAGGTTCGCGATCAGGGACATGGGTAGAACGATCGCGGCGGGCGTCATAATAGACCTGGTGCCAGCCACCGTCGCCAAAAAGTAACTTCCCCCTCTAATTTTTTTGGTGTTCGATTTTGCCTCAGAAGGCCAGGATCAGGCTTTGGAGCAACAACGTGGACAAACTCAACCAGGTTTGCTCCCAGATAGTTGACCTCAGCAAGAAGACCGGTGTAAGGGTTGCTGGCCCGGTTCCGCTTCCAACACGAAGGCTCAAAGTTGTCACACGAAAGGGTCCGGCTGGCCAGGGAACTGACACATACGATAAGTGGGTTATGAAGATCTACAAGAGAGTTATCGATGTTCCGGCAGAAGAGCGTACTATGCGTCAGCTGATGAGGATAAACGTGCCGGACGGAGTAAAAATAGAACTGGAACTGATCTAGGCTCCAGTTTTTTAATGCACGGCCAATTGTTCAAGCTTCTTGTTTTCAAGCACAATGGCTCTTAGCTTGGCCGCCAATTCAAACGGGTCTTCGCTTTGCCAGACGTTACGTCCAACGGCGAGGCCTGTTGCACCTGCCTGGATTGCTCCCTGAACCTGCTTCAGAAAGTCCTGCTCTGTGGGGGCTTTCGGTCCTCCCGACATATACACTTTGATTTTACCCGCGTTCTTAACCGCCCACGAGAAGGTTGAGGGGTCGCCGGTGTACTTTATTTTAACCGCGTCCGCGCCAAGCTCCAGTCCTGCTCTGGCGGCGTAAGACACTATTTCGGGCGCGGTATCGTCTTTAATTGAGGCGCCTCGAGGGTAAACCCATGCTATAACCGGTATGCCGTGCTTGTGGGCTGATTCGTGAATTCTGCCGAACTCTGCGAACATCTCTGATTCAAACTGGCTTCCAAGATAAATTGTGTAACCCACTGCTTTAGCTCCTAGGCTGACCGCCTCCTCGACAGAGCACACCTGTCTTGAAATGGGTTCTCCTTTTGAAAGCGAGCTCTTCCCGTTTAGCTTGAGAATCAGGGGTACGCTACCATCATAGTATTTTTCCGCTACTCCTTTCTGGAAGACAACCCCGTTGAATCCCCCTTTCTTCGCTATCTCCAAAATAAAGGACGGGTCCAGGTTTCTTTCATTGAAGTCTGTGGGCCCATGCTCAAGTCCCTGATCATACGCTAGGAGAAGGCTTCTACCCGACTTCAGAAACACATCCATGCTGATGGGCATAGTAATAGTATTGCGCCGGGTGAAAAAAGTGTTTCCAAGCTCATAGATAGGAAACCGCGTTCTCTAGCCGGCGACAGTCGCAGGCGGCTGCCCTTCTAACTGCGGCCAAACGAAGCCAGACGGGGCGCCCGCCGCCGCATTTATGCGCAGAATATTTTGTCCGCAGGTGTAAGACTTCAGTCTTCTACGTCAGCCGGTTCCAGGCCTTCGAAAAAACCGGAACTCGACTCGGATTCGGAGGCGCTTCTCACAGGTTTTATGCGCGAGACCTCTACTCTTTGCTTCGAAGACGTGTTCCTCCCGCAAACAATGAAGCCTGTGTGCCATATACCCATGGTTTTCGGCCTGGACGCCTCGGGCTTAAGGTCGTAGAAGCGCTGGATAAGTTCAAACCCCTCGACTCTTATGAACCCGCTGTCACGCAGTGTTTCAGCAGTCTTTTCGGCCTGGTTCAGAGTGGGCGAGAAGCTGAGAAGGTGCCCGTCTGCCGAAAGAGCACGTTTAACCGGGCCCACTGCCTCCCATGGCGACGGCAGGTCAAGGATCGCCGAATCAAGGTTCACTAGGTCCACGCCGTCTCTTATATCGCGCTGACCGAGTTCAACACGAGAGCTGAGGCCCAGTCTCTTCAGGTTTTTCTCAGTCTGAGATAGAGATGACTCCTTTACGTCGAAGCCGTAGACTCTGCCAGCGTCTCCCACCGCGTTAGCAAGAACACAGGTGAGTGCACCGCTTCCTGTTCCGGACTCAAGAACCCGTGCTCCCTGGAAAACGTTCGCCCACATAAGTATGGCTCCGGCGTCCTTGGGGTATATCACCTGAGTTGTCCGAGAGATCTTTGTGACGAAGTCCTTTACCGCAGGACGTAGAACTGTGAACATCTGTCCGCTTGACGTAGAGAAGAACTCGCCGAATTCCCGGCCGACAAGCTGAGACAGGTCTATTATCCCCATGTGAGTGTGAAACATGCGCTGGGAGGAAACGTTGAGAATATAGTTGTGTTTTCCCAGGACTATCATGATTTCGGAGTCTTGGCTTATCTTCAAGCTGGTTCGCCCTCTCTTCCCCCTGTTCTCGGCAGTCCAATTAGGGTTTTCCGCTCTACGCGCTCGCGGCACCTCGAAGGCTTTCGAGCGCTGTGTAACAGGAGCTCGCTTGCCCATACTTAGACTGGTCTACCCGTGTTGCTGGCGGGTGTGTTTGGAACGGTTTCTACTCGCAAAAGTTAAATCTGGCCATATTCTATGGCCGTAGAATAGTATGGGCAAAATACGTGTTGCAGTGGCCGGAGTGGGAAACTGCGCGTCAGCGCTAATCCAGGGTGTAACCAGATCAAAGCAGGGTGAGCCGCTTGAGGGGCTGTCGTTCCCTGTTCTCGGAGGATATGCTCCTTCCGACATAGAGTTTGTGGCCGCGTTCGACGTAAACAGAAACAAGGTTGGCAAAGATCTGGGGGAAGCGATCTTCCAGCCTCCGAACAACACGCTCAAAATAATTGAACCAACCAAACTCGGCGTCGAAGTCAACTACGCCCCAGTCAACGACGGTCTGGGAAAATACCTGTCTCAGATGATTTCCCTCCCCTCAGGCGAACCGGTTGACGTCGGGAAAATCCTGCGCGACTCCGGTGCGGAAGTGCTTGTGAACTATGTTCCGGTCGGAAGCGAGCTAGCAGCCAGATTCTACGCCAAGCAGGCGCTGGAGGCGGGAATAGCGTTCGTCAACGCTATGCCTACATTCATAGCGTCAGACTCCGGCTGGGAGGCCAAGTTCAGGGAGAAGGGTCTTCCGATCGTCGGCGACGACGTGATGAGCCAGCTCGGCGCAACAGTACTCCACAAATCTCTTGCCAAACTCATGGTGGAAAGAGGAGTCAAGATACTGAAAACCTATCAGCTCAACGTAGGCGGAGACACAGACTTCGCTAACATGCTTGAAGAGGAAAGGCTGAAGACGAAACGGATCAGCAAGACTTCGGCAGTCCAGTCGCTCATACCTTACCCTGTTCCCACAAGGATAGGCCCCTCCGACTACATAGATTTCCTTGAAAACAGAAAGTACGCCTACATAATGCTTGACGGACGCTACTTTGGCGGTGCCCCGATACGGATAGAGCTCAAACTGGAAGTCTGGGACGCGTTCAACAGCGCAGGAGTCATGGTTGACGCCTTAAGAGCTGCAAAAGTGGCCGCCGACAGAGGTGTTGCCGGTGCGATAATATCCGCATCCGCCTGGACGATGAAGCATCCGCCTGTTCAGATGCCCTACGAAGAAGCAAAGAAGGCCATCACAGAGTTCGTTGAAGGAAAAAGAGAAAGATAGGAAACGCGGATAGATGGCTGCGTAGGCGTCGGGGCAGCTACCTGAAAACTACGTAGCAAGCGAACAGGCTACGGCTGAGACGACTGCAGCGGTAAAGCCGCATTCCAGACGTAGTCAAAGTAGGTAAGCGCAATCTCCGCCAGCGCAGAGTGTTTGGCCCAGATCGCAGTGGGGCTCTTGTCGGGTCCAAGCAATATGAGGGCCTCTGACTTGTCTGCGACAATCCCGCCTCCGAACATCCTGTCAACCACCCTGAACTCTGCGTCAGAGGGCCTGATCCGTGCTATAACCTCACCCACATCCTTCGAAGCAAGTATCCTGATTCTGATTGGCACAGACTCTATTTTGTTTTTGAGAACAGACGCAGCCTCCACCAGGCCCGGGAAAAGGGTTGGCAGAGCCACCTCTATTTCTCGCTCGCAGTCCAAGATCATGCTTTCAGCTTTCGACACAATCTTGTCGAACCCGCTTATCATCCAGACCTGCGGCCTCTCCGTCGAATCCTTGGCTTGGAAAAGTGGTTCAAGTTCTTCGATTGCAGACTTCTCGGCGGCGGCAAGCTGAGATTCAACGTAGTTTCTGTAGTTTTTCACGGCGTCTCTGGGAGACCTGGCGGAAAACTTTTTGGGGTAGCCTTCGGCTTCAACTATCCAGCCCTTATCTATCAGCTTCTTCAGGGAAGAGTAGACCTTGCCGTAGGGGACACCACTCGTAGTGGACAGAGTCTTCGCATCTGTCGCTCCAGCGGTCAGGCACGCATAGTAGAGTTCGGCCTCCGACTTGGAAAGCCCGAGCGCTCTAAGATGGCGAACAGTAGGATTTGGATCGGTCAAAATTCTTCCAACGTTTAATAGAGTGACTGGTATATATGATTGAGCGCCAAGCAGATGCGTTCGACTTGAATTCACTTAAATATGTGTTCGCCCACCAATCACTGGGTTAAAGCAGATGGGTGGAAAAGGTAAGAAAGGCGTGGCCGCCATAGAAAAGCAGCAGGCCAGGCAGCAAGAGTCTTCTGAAAAAGATAAGAAAAAAGGCAAGAAGGAGGAAAAGAGCAGCCAGAAGCAGATCTACGTGTCAGGTGACGCCTATCAGGAAATGTTGAAAACGATCAAACCCGGCTCATACTATACTCTCTATGAGCTTGCGTCCAAGTTCAACCTGCCTTTGGGGTTGGCGAGACGCGCGGTCAACGACCTCAAGTCGCAGGGAAAACTGGTTCAGGTTTCGAGGTCCAGGAACTCACAGCTGCTGAGGGCTGCCTGAACGCTCATGCGAAGGATCGCCGGCTCCGCCCACGCTAGGCGGGCGGCGGCGTTTTCGTTGAAGCCGGAGCCGACACTGCTACGCTCTCTAAGAAGGTTCGGCATAGCCGTGTACTTTTTTGGCGGCGCAGATACGTCGAATTCACAGTATTCACAGCATGAGCGGCTCGTAAAGCTTCTGAAAGGCCACGTGGTTTTGGCTGTGGTTGAATCAGAAACATGTAGCCAACACGAGTGGGGCCCTCTGTTCGAATACATCGCCACTTCCTTCTATGTGACGGGGTTCAGGCCTTTACTGATTAATTTCATCGGAAACCCAAAGCACTGGAGCAGTGACCTGATAAACTCGGCCACCCTTAGGGCGCTGCGCACAGGCATAGTGGACGGTTTCACGCTAAGGTTCCAGTCTCGTTAGGGCCGCCGTAAAAGTTTCGCTCTGAGACTTGAAAGTGAATTTAGGCCAAGTCTTGATTGCCTAGAGGCCGGTCACGCAGACGTGTACAGGGGTCTCCCTGTTCTGAAGCCTCCTGCACAGTTCCCGCGTAGATATAACATCCATCCAGATATCCGCATTTGGATTAAAGTGCGCTAACTTGCTTCAGGCACCACCAACGCTTTAAAGGACGGCTGCCTTGCTTCAAATGCGGGAAGGTGCAAGCCAACGCAGCAAAATATACGTAAGATAGTTTTTGTTTTGTCAGACGGCCTGGGTGACAGACCCAGCGTCAGACTGGACAGGCGTACCCCTCTTCAGGCGGCCAGGACCCCCAATATAGACGAGCTTGCCAGAGAATCCATGCTCGGGCAAGTATACCCTATTGCGCCGGGTGTGACGCCTGGAAGCGACACATCTCATCTTTCCCTGTTCGGCCTGGACCCGTATGTGTACTACAGTGGCAGAGGCCCCTTGGAGGCAGTTGGCGCCGGTCTGCAACTACGGGAAGGAGACGTCGCTTTCAGAGGAAACTTTGCCACGGTTGACGCGGACATGAACGTCGTGGACAGGCGAGCGGGCCGCAGACTGGATGGGGCCAAGGAGCTTGTGCGCTTCCTTCAAGACGGTTTAAAACTCGACGGTGCAGAGGTTCTCATAGAAGGAACAACCGAACACAGGTTTGCCCTCGTGCTAAGAGGCGACGGGCTGAGTGCGAAGGTCTCGGACACAGATCCACATGTCACCGGAGTAAAACTTCCCACATGTGTCCCGCAGGCTGATTCCGCCGAGGCCTTGAAGACCGCTAATCTTGTGAACTCTGCGACTGAGACAGCTGTACGCCTGCTGGCTAACCACCCTCTCAACGCCGAGAGGAAAAACAAGGGGCTGCCAGCCGCGAACTGTATTCTGCTAAGAGGCGCAGGAACTTTCAGGAACGTTCCTTCCTTTCAGTCGTTACATGGTCTGGAAGCCGCTGCCGTGACCGGAACCGCCGTCATCAGAGGAATATGTACGCTGATGGGAATGGATGTTCCGCGCATCCCCCGTGTGACCGGGGACGCAAACACGGATGTCAAAGCCAAGGCAAGAGCCGGCTTAGACCTCTTGAAGACACACGAGTTCGTCTTCATCCATTTCAAAGCCACTGATTCCGCAGGCCACGATAGGGATCCCGAGGGAAAGATTGCAATGGTTGAGAAACTCGACGAGCTGGTCGGACACCTTATGGACGGCCTTAGCGGGGAAGAAGTTGTTTGCCTAACAGGCGACCATTCAACTCCCGTGGACGTAGGAGAACACACCGCTGACCCTGTTCCAATTCTGATGCATGCGCCGGACATCTACGGTGACGGAGAACGCTTTACTGAAGCGGGATCGGCGTTCGGCAGACTTGGCAGGCTTACAGGAAAATTCCTGATGCCTGTTCTCCTGAACCAAGCGAACAGGATAAGGAAGTACGGTGAGTAGCCTTCTGAATTCGGAGACGCCTGAAATTCAGCGGCTGCTGGAGTGCGCTTCGTTACGCAATCACCGCGCGATGATGGTTACCACCCGCGAGCGTCTTTTGGACATGAGTTTTTCAAAAGAAGCACGAATCCTAGAGGTTGGGCCACGCCGCTCCCAGCGTGCGAGTTCTCCACGCATAGAATGCACGGGTTTCGGAAACTACCATAGGCTACTGGGCTCGACTTTCGATGCAGTCGTATACGATGCAACCAGATGGTACACAGGAAACTCTCTCACAGCGTGCGCCGGCCTAATACGTGGAGGAGGGATTCTGGTCATGCTGGTTTCCCCAAACGAGCTGCCTCGCCACTTTTCTCTTCAGGAAAGAGGGTTAGCGGGCGTGGCGCTCTCAAGATACATCGACGCAGTCAAACACGGCGGGCTCGTATACATAGAGGCCGGGTGGCCCAGGTACTGGAGGGCTGAGCCTGAGCCCGTATTCCGTCGCGCACAAGGAGAAAGATTCGCGACACCCGACCAGGAAAAAGCGTACCATTTGATTGAAAACTTCCTTTCAGGCGTCCACGGCAGAGTGCTCATACTACGATCCAAACGGGGCAGAGGGAAATCCACCTGCCTCGGCATGGTGCTCGCCGACAGACTGGCGGAGGGTGCCGGTCACGCATATGTTCTAAGCCCCGAGTCAGCCCGTCTGCAGATTCTTGAAACCTTATCCCGCGAATTACTGAAGCGCGGTGTGAGCTACAGCGCCCACGGGGAACCTGCGAGAATCGAAGTTGGCCGTGCTGCCGTGACCTTCGTTTCGTCGCCAGGCGAAAACATGGCTGGCGAAACCGTGGTTGTCGACGAGGCAGCAGGCTTCGACATGAGTTCACTCCTACTGCTGGCTCGGGCGGCCAAGAAAATCGTGGTCTCGAC
>JAVZLA010000055.1:0-7946 GCA_038883995.1 Thermoprotei archaeon
AAAGCCTACGCCGAAGGCCTTGCGCGTAACGGCTTCGAAGTCTCGGTGTTCATGCCGTCAAGCGGAACGGTTCAACGGGAGGCTGGTAAGCTTTTCACAAGGACAGATGGGTTCACGTGTTCGGGTGCAAGAACAGGAGCCGACGGGGTTGTGAGGCCCTACACGGTGGAGGCATGGCAGGCCACTCTGCCAGAGTCCGTTCGGGTTATAGCCTTCTCTGGGGGAGGAGCCAGCGGAACAGGACCGCTTGACGAACCTCTGGTGTACTCGAACGCGGCTGAAAAAGCCTCGCTGTTCTGTCGCGCATTCTTATCATGGGTGGACCAGGCGTCTGGGCCGCCCAGAATAATGCACTCCAACGACTGGCATTCGGGCCTGGCGGCTGCAGCTGCAAAAATACGCTACGAGAGTAGAGGCGTCTTCGTCCCCTGGGTTCACTCAGTACATCTTCTGGCTTCCCCGTCTTTTCCATGGCATTACGCGTCACAGGACTGGAGCGGGCTCTCAGACGTGGTTCACAGAGTGTGGAGAGTTGCGGAGCATAGGCTGGAAAACGTACGTAGCGTCTGGGAGTCCTGCACGGGAAACCTGGACCGTTTCTGCGTGGTGGAAGCGGACGCGGTTGTCTGTCCGAGCATGGGTTACCGCGACACTGTCTGCTCATACGTAGGAGAGTGGGTGCGCGCCAAATGCGGGGTGGCATACAACTCCACGGACTGGAACATTGCTCTGGCAGCCGAATGGGCGAAGAAGCTAACGGGAACAGAAAGCCGGGTGAAGCTTAGGCAGAAGACGTCAGAGATACTGCGGACGTTTGGCTTTACCGTGAACCTAGATTCGTTTCGCAAGCTTATTGTATCAAGCGGCAGGCTCACTTACCAGAAGGGTTTCGACATACTGCTGTCCTCTATGACGAGCGTGAGCAGCGACACGGCCCTGATACTTGTTGGAATATCCGCCGGAGACAGCCAGCATGAGGAAGCACTGAAAAAGCTTTCGGAAACGCTTGGAAGTAGAGTCGCTCTGGTCAACCAGAAACTCGGAAAAGAAAAAATGGGTGTCCTAGTGTACGCTGCAAACGTGTTCGCGGTCCCGTCGAGATATGAGCCGTTCGGCGTGGTCGCCATAGAAGCGCAGGCCGCAGGCACCCCAGTGGTGGCGTCCGATGTGCCCGGCCTGAACGAGGTCGTCGACCCACGTTCAGGAATACTCGTCCAACCCGAAAACCCCGTAGCCCTCGCAGAAGCATTGAACAGGCTCGTCGCCCTAACAGACATGGAGGACCTCTCCGGCCGAAGACGGCTCAGACGCCGAGCGGCAGCCTGGGTGGACGGCTTTTTCAGACCCCAGAACACGCTCTCGATGCTGTTAAACTGCTATGGCCTCGCCGGCACGATGTGCTGGTACCGTGCGGAAACCGGGTCCGCTGGCTAACACAGCTCTGGCATAGCGTGCGCAGCGGGATTCATGCGACCGGCATCTGGCGCCAACTGGTGTCAGACGTCGGAGACAGCGGTGTGCGCTACTTTTTCCGCTGTGCAGTGTTCGGGCGACAGGTCAATCCATTTAACGCGGTAGCCCAGCGCCCTTAAAGCTGGTTCGAATTCCGACGAGCCCAGCTTTGCCACTATGTTCTGCATTATCTTACCCTGGAGTTTTTCCGCGCCTTCTGTTAGAGCGGCCAAGTCTTCGGCGAGCTCTTTTGAAACCAGGTAGCCTGGCGTATACAGGTATCCAGATGGCGGCGAAGCCAAGAAACGTGATTCAAGTTCGCTGAGGCTGACGCCGAGCTTTCGGGCTTCATTTGAAAGGTCAACCAGTCTTTCACTGAACTGCACGCTGTCGGAAAAAGTTTGATCCGGCTGCACCGGAGAAGCCTTCTTTAACTGGTTCAGAAAGCCGAGAACAGCGGCGAGTGGTACTTCTCTCTTAAAGTATATTAGCTCGAAGCCATGCGCGGTTGAAAGCCTTTCAATGCGTGAGCATGCAAGCGACTCGTCGACGGCCAGGATAAGGTTGAGCCTTTTTCCCGTGGCGGCCGCGTGCAGCTTGGCTATCTTCGTTCTTAGATATTGGGGAGTCCAGAACCCGACAATCTCCATATAGGCCCTAACTCCCTCCTTTTCGAAGCCGAAATCGGGGATTGCCACAGATGAGCCGGCCCGCAGCATGACTGGCTCCCTAGTGAGCTTCCATCCTGTTCCCAGCGTCTGAAACCTTTTGGCGAAATTCTCCTCCACGCTGCTGTCGTAATCCTTCGATGGATGTGAATGTTCCATAGCAGAGAACAGTTCTTGGAACCGGGATGAGTCGAGTTCGAACCCGAACACGGCGCGCCGCGTCTTCGACGTCAGGTCCGCTTTCAGCGACCATTGCCCCTGAGAGAAAACAACGTCTGGAACAAGGCTCGCCAGCGCGCTACCGTAGCGCTCCGTCTGCTTAAAAAGGGAAACAGGGCCGTCGACCACCAGTTTCAGGCGCTCGTCGTACGGATCCGCGGACAGCGGCTGAGCCGAATACATCAGTCCGAGTCTGCGAACGTTTCTGAGCACCCTCTTCCATCCTGAACTCATGGAGACTTCGAGCCTGAGACATCTGAGCAGAAGCGTCTGGGTGAGTGAAAGGTTGTACTCCGCGATCAGCCGCCCGGGCTCCGGCGGATCGCATTTCTCGAGTACCTGGTTTTGCTCGAGGTCAGCGTACATGGATTCCTCGAGCTCGGGTACTGTAACACCGAGTCTGGACGCTACCGCGTTCAAGACCGCCGAACGTTCTTCGATCGATGCAACAGGAGACTTGCTTGCCTCCGTGAAAACGCTCACCCTCGCCGCACGGGGCTCAACAGTGTACTTGGGCTGAAACGAACAGTATCTTTCCACGACAAGCCCGAGTCCCCTCAGCACTCTGTAGTCTACTCCAAAGTTAAACAGGGTGTCCTCCTCAAGAACGGCTAGGCTCTTTCGTATTTCAGATCTCCGGCGCCCTATGCTTTCAAGATAGATGTCAGCCACTTTGGCAGCAAGACCCACCCCCTTTACATCCGCCTTCAGGTAAGCGGGTTCAGCTCTTCCCTTTTTCACTTTAACAGCCAGAAGTTCAGAGGGAAACACGTCTGAAATATTCCTCCGACCGCGAACTCTGAGCCAATTTTCCACGCCCACCTAAGACAGGGCTCGTCCACGTCTGGCACTCGTGTTGGCTTCCGCCGTGCCCTGCGACACAAGCTCTATCAGTGTCGCCTTATCTTTTCCCTCCCGTTTTCGCAGAATCCTGCCCAGTCTCTGAATGTATTCTCTTCCACTCCCGGTGCCGCTCACAATTATTCCGAGCGAAGCTTCTGGAACATCTATGCCTTCGTCAAGCACCTTGGAAGTAACAAGGATCCTGTACTCCCCCGACCTGAACTTGGAAAGTGTTTCAGCCCTTTCCTCTTTGTTGCTGGAATGGGTGATGAATGGCGCCAGAAACCTGCGGGAAATCTCGTACACTAGGTCGTTGTGCTGGGTGAATATGATTGTGCGCTCATCCCTGTTTTCTGAAAGAATCTTTTCAAGAGCATAGATCTTCGAACGTGAACCGAACGCAACAGCCATAGCTCTGTTCCTTGCGAGCAGCGCTCTACGCGCCTCCGGGTCTCTGCCGCTCCTTATAACGAGTTTGCGGAAATCTGCTGGTCCACGCATCTTCAGCCTGTGTGTTGCAACGTAGCGTCTGAAAACCATGTAATTGGCCTCGTACTCTTTCTTCTCTTCCGGCGTCAGAGTGGTGTACACCTTTTGAATGGTGTATTCGGAAAGGTAGCTTCCGGCCAAGCGCTCGGGTCCCAGCCGATACACTACTCCACCAACAAGTTTTGGGACTTGTCTGTGCTCCATGTCTTCTCGTTCAAGTGTGGCTGTCAGTCCAAGCCTGAAGGGGCTAAGAAACATTTCGGCGATAGACCGGAAGCTCTGCGCTGGAAGATGGTGCACTTCGTCGAACACCAGGAAGGCGAAGAGGTTTCCTATCTCAGGTGCCTTCAAGTAAGCTGTGTCGTAGGTTGACACAGTTAACGGACGCACATCGTAGAATCCTCCACCCAGAGCCCCCACCTCCATGCGGAAGGCGGCTGAAAGCCTGTCACGCCACTGGTTCAACAGGTCTATTGTAGGAACCACTACCAGGGTGGAGGACCGAACCGTCTCGATCGCCTTGATGGCCACTTCGGTTTTGCCCGCGCCGGTTGGTAAAACCACCACGCCCTTTCTTTCAGCCGCAACCCATTTTTTCAACGCGTCCTGCTGGTAGGGCCTGAGAGCTATATGCGACGTCAGACCTGGAAGAAGAGTGAACTTGGCCGCCCGGTCCGTGTATTCTATGCTGCTCGACGAAAGATACTCTTTGGCGTCACCATAGTTGAGCGCGGGCAGCCTGAATGCGCCGGCACGGTCATCCCACACTGAGCCCGGAACCCTGACAGAACCCGACACAAGAATCGTTCCCCTGTCGAACCTGAGCTCAACGGTCTCTTCCATTTTCTCAGCTCCCTTACGCTTCTAACATCCGACGGCTTTATGTGTTTACCGGACGCGCTCGAAGAGCCGCTTTTGGAAAGTCTGCGTGTTGGCCCTCTATGCTTCCGGTTATAAGTAATTTCTTGTCAAACAGTGACTCGGAAGAAGCCTATGCCTCCCCCTGGACACAGAAACACCCGGGGCTGTAAGGCCGCGTTCTACCCAGTGGAAGACCGCTCAGCCAGACGCCATCTACTTTTCATCCGACCAGGACCTTCTTTCATGGAAACGCTGTTAAGTGCGATCAGATAGATGGCTGTGGCGGCGTCTATAACAGCTATGCCGAAGATTTCTCCTTCTGCCACAGACTGCCATTTTACCGCCGCGTATATCAGCCAAGATAGGGCTAGGAGCACAAGAAGCGTGACTCCGAGTCTACCTGATCTTGGGATAAGCGACACGCCTATGGTTGCATATGATATCGAGGAAAGAATAAAGAACCAGATCGAGACAAAATCATGCGGGTAGGTCCCCTCATGATATATTCCTATCAGCGCCAGAAACAGAGCTGAAATTGTGAAAAATGAAAGACCGACTATTTCCAGTCTGTTTTCGGCGACGTTAACGCAAAGAGAGCAGAAAACGGCTATCAGAACTCCTGTAACCATCAGGCCCACGTTGTAAACCAAGGGATCAGTCGGAGCAGGATGACCGTTGAGCACCAAGTTTCCTCCCCCAAGGTCGCTAAGAGCGTTGGCTGTGACACGAAACCACGGGTTCAGGAGAGCGGATACCAGAATGGTCAGCCACGCGGCTACCATTGCGGCGACAGCGAACAAAGTTGCGATCCTGACCCGCGATCTTAGCTGCTCTGATCCCGTGTTCCGGACCATGTTCACGATCAACCGTCTTCTTAAATGTATTCACGTTCTCAAAAGGGTTGGGTTGATAGAGACGTGTGGGCCGAGGTGTGAGTGCTGTGGAGGAAAAAGGCTTCGCCCACGGAAGAAGGGTTTGAAACGGTCTCGTAGGCAGGCGTATCACCTACAGAACAGGCGCGTCGCAGTCTGCAACCGCTTCAGGCCGATGGGCTCTTCTGTTACCTCTTGGATGGGAATCATGTGTGGAAGCTCACCGGATTCGAGGTAACATTTCACTCGGTTTAGGCATTTGTCTCATCGAGGAACACTCAGGTGTTTTGTCTGGGTTCGGCGCCCATATTCATTTAGGGTTTCATAGGGAAGCATGGTGCCGGCGGCCTACACTCAACTGGCTTTCAGCGTCTGCGTTCAAGTTTCATTAGCATACCGTATCTCGGTCTCAGAGTTATTCTGGGGAGCATCTCCACTTTGTGTCCTTCAACGTGGCTCATGCGCCAACGGCTTGAAATGTTGGCAAGAACAAGCACGGCTTCCATGCGCGCGAAAGGTTCGCCTATACAGCTTCGCGCGCCTCCTCCAAAGGGAAAATACGCGTAGCGTGGCAGCGACTCACGCATCTGTTTGGTCCACCTTTCAGGCTTAAACTCCTCCGGATCCGTGAAGTACTTGGGGTTATGGTGGTTCAGATATTGGCTCAACATTATGTTGGCCCCGTTTGGAAGCGGGTACCCTGCTATGGTGCACTGCTCTGTTGCCTTACGTACAAGAACCCAGGCCGGAGGATACAGGCGAAGCGACTCCTCGAACACCTTGGCTGTGTATTCGAGTCGGGGAATCTGCTCGTATCCTATCGGGGTGTCTGCGTCGGCGATAGAGTCAACTTCTTCTTCGAGTCTACGTCTTGCTTCCGTGTTCTGGGATAAGAGATACCAAGTCCAGGTTAAGGCGTTTGCAGTGGTTTCGTGGCCAGCGGTGAAAAGTATCAGCACTTCGTCGCGCACCTGCTTGTCGGACATGGGTACACCGTGTTCGTCTTTTGCGGCCGTAAGCACAGACAGGAGGTCTTCTTCTGCTGAAGATGAGTGACGGACCTCGATCATCTTGTTAATCGCGTGGTCCACCCTCTGCAGTGCGTTCCTGTACTTTTTCTCTGAGGGTAACCTTGTGAGTAAAGGTGACAGGGGGCTTGATAGCCTGCTGAAGTACTCTATCGCAGCCGACAGGTCTTCAGCTATCTGTGAAGACTGCTTCTCGATTTCGGCGCCGAAGAGGCATTTTGCTACTATTGACATCGTGAGTTTCTGCGTTTCACGGTGGACGTCCACGACAGATCCGTCAACCCAGTTTTCGGTCCACTGCCAAGTGTACGAGGTTACTGTATCCGCGTAACGGGCTATTCGATCATGCCTAAACGCTGGCTGGATAAGCTGCCTCTGCGAATGGTGGAATTCGCCTTCGCTGGTGAGAAGGCCTTCGCCGAAGACTTTCTTTGTCCGCTGTAGAAATTCTCCCTTCATAAAGCTCTTCTGTTTGGTTACAAGCACCTCCTGCACCAGAGACGGCTCGGTAACCAGATAAAACCTAGAAGCACCCATTCTCACCCGCACGATCTCCGGATACTTTTTCTGAATGTTAATCAGGTTACGAATCAGGAATCCACCAAACGGAACTATCGTGGTGGACGGCACACGCCGCGGTGAAGAGTTCAACTTTGCCTTCGTTTCAATCAAAGAACAGTCATCTCAAAAAGTGGGAGGATCCGATTAACGTTGCGAACCCGTTTCCCAAACTGATACATATTCACCGAGAAGTTCTGGCTGCAATTAGTCTTTGCGACTATATCGTCGAGCTGCTGGCCTGCGTTCGCCTCTGCAAACGGTTCGAACGCTGACTCTACGATTTGGACGCGCTGCCCGAAGGTTAAAAGCCTTATAGCTACAGCACACGCGCTACACGGGAACGAACCAGAAAGAGTGTTTCGCATGGGTCGGAGCTGGACTGCTCTCAAGGTAGCGTAAAATGGCTCCCTTATTTTTCAAAGAGACAATCAGGTTGAAGTTACGTCTTCGACCCAAGGATCCGTAGACGCCGAACTAAGAGGGAAAGCCTACAGCCTCAGGCACCCTGTACACGGACTGTTACGATCCAGCGTTCTTATCGGAGCCGTCAGCTGCCGCGCCGGCCATCGCGAAGAACTCGGGCAGCACTAGGAACGCAAGAGCGCCGATGGGAAAAGCTGCTATCCCGATGCATAGAAGAACAAAGTTCACTTTAAGGAACAGGGCGACGAACGAGAACGCTGCGGCCATCGCGGGCGTTGCGCCTCCAAGAAACACTTTGAGGAAAGCCATTACCTTGCCGTAAATGGCCCTCGGAACCGCCATCATCAGATTTACCTGAAGTGGTACATTTATTACTGGAATTATGATGCCGATCAAAAGAGAATCGACGATATCCAGAGCTGCGTTTCCGCTGAGCGCGATAAAAAGGATTGCCGGAGAAAACAGCAGGATGAGAAAAGATATTCTGTTGGCGGTGTTCACATGTTTCTGGACTTTGCCCGAAACAGTGG
>JAVZLA010000056.1:0-7841 GCA_038883995.1 Thermoprotei archaeon
TGGTGCAGCTATCCGAGGAGCTCAAAGCCAGAGGGGCGCCTGCCGGAGCGGTCACAGCCGTGGACCCAACCGAGCCGTGGGCTGTCGCCGAATCAGAGGAAGAGAGGCAGAGGCTACGTGACGCGGCGTCCAAGAGGGCGCGCAGCCTCAAAGCGTTCGGCGTTGACCTGAGAACACGTATAGGACTGCGCAGAACGGCTGCTGGCGCCGCGGCAATTCCATACAGAAAGGGCTAAAAACCGAGACATAAAACTTGTTTTCGGAGGCCCACTATTTGGCTGAAGCCGGTCAGAGTGCCCCTGTTGTTGACGGCTTCGAACAGCTTACCCGAATGGTTGGCGCGAACGTTCTGGGTGACAACACAACTGCCGCAGCGGCGCTCAGCTGGCTTTCCACGCATGGCGTAGAGGGCAACATTGTGGATCTACTCGGGTTCTGCGACGAGTTCCTGCTCCGAGACAGATATTTTGTGGAGGAGCTCCCCAGAGGCCACGTGCTCAGAACGCACACCGGGTTCTTTGACGCGAACCCGGAGTTCAGGGACTTCTTTCAGCCTTTCCGTTACTCCGACCAAATCAACAGGGAGAGATGGGACTTCGTCAGGCTTTTCGCCCGCAACTCTGGGAAGAGCCTTAAGTGGGTTTTCGCGAAGACGCTTCGTTCGCTCAGGGAGAACAGGCTTTACAACGCGGCCACACTGGACCAGCTGTTCCTCTACAGCAGAACAGAGATACCCGACCCGGTTTTCGAAGCCGTGGAGAAGGCTGTGCGGTTGAACGAGCGCTCAGACGAGCAGAGGCTTCTGCCACAGGTGGTTCGGGCTCTCGCCAACGCCGCGGTTGTAACAGCCGCCCCCGTGGGCTACAGGTTCCAGTATGCGCGCGACGCGGCTGTGGACCACGCGCTCGAAGTGCTCAAAGGTTCGGGTGAGTTGCCTAAAGCCCCCGGGCTCCAGCGTAGCACAGTGGAGGAAGTTGTTGGAAGGATCAGGTCTTTCAGTTACCCTTCGATTCCCGCTTTCGCGGCCGCAGCCGAGACAGAGAAACCGTGGGAAGAGGCGCCTCAGAGGCTTCTGGAGCTCAGAGACAAGATGAAAGATGTGCGCGTTGAACTCGCCCGCCTCGGCGAGCTGGCCTCGCAGAACGTTGAAGAAGCTAAACTGAAAGCCGACGAAATATCGCGAATCATCGAGGAAAAGACTGAAGAAGACAGACTGCCGCTGCTCGAACAGTTCAGGGTTCACAGACTGCTCAAAGTGCTTTACGTGGCGCCTGCGGAAGTCGTTACGTATATGCTGCTACACAGCCCGGCGCTCGCTGGAGTAGTGGCCTCAACTACGCTTGCAGACTCGCTTCCAGAGATAAGCAGGGCTCTCAGAAGGCGCTCGCTCGGAAAAAAGTTCGGCCTGAACCTGTTGACAAGCTCGCGTAGAATCGCCAACCCCGCTGACTACAAGGCGATTCAGAAAGTCATGGAAAAAATGGTTGGCCGGGAGCATACATGAACACAGCTTGGTTTACCCTCCTAGAAGAGTTTCAAGCAGACTGGAGGAGTAGCGCAAAATCAAATCAAGCCAGGTCACGTAAGGATTGCCAGAAGCTTCGCTACCCAGCGCCTGATTCTACCCGGTGCAACCGAGGCGATCAGCTCCACGTCTTCTTTGCCCACCAGTTTAAGAACCTTTGTTGAGGCTGCTGCCACAGCCAGCCCGATGGCCAGGTAGAGTGGAAGGTAGAGCGTTCTGAAGCCTGCGGCGTACCCTGAGAGAAGAGTGGCGGCGAACACGAGCAAATACACTGCAAGCGTCTTAGAGATCAGGCTGCCCTGTAGCGAGAACAGGCCGCGCTTGGAAAGGGCGCGGGCGAGTAGCGTCAGGCTAAGCATGTTCGCGGCCACGTAGGCGAGCGCCGCCCCGGTGACGCCGTAAAAGTAGATTAGCGGCACCACTGTTGCCGCGAATACGGCGCCGCTTGCAAGCTGCACCCGCATAGGCGTCTTCGAGTCTTTGGCCCCATAGAAGGCGCTTGAAAAAATGGATGCGAAGCTCACGACGCCCACGGTGGAGACGAGAATCGTGAACGCCGGCCACCCTGAAACGTATCCGGAGCCAAGCACGAGCGCGATAAGCGGCTTCGACACCCCAGCCGCCAAACCTACGAGAGGAATCGCCGCCACAAGATAGTATCGGAACGCCGTTGTCACAGAGGATGCTGTTAGCGCGCCTTTGGCGTTCAGTCTGCTGAAAGATGGGAGAACCGCGTTCGCGATAGAGTTGAGAACTGTTCCCACTGCGCCTGCGGCCGTAAGCATGGAGCCGTAGACCGCTAGCTCCTCTGTGCCCCGCACTTTCAGAATGGTCAGCCTGTCTACGTTGGATGTGAGCGCGCTGAAAGAGAATAGGATGATTATGGGTAAACCGAAGGATAGCAGGGCGTGGAAGACGCCGGCGTTGGATCTTGCGCCCAGAAGACCCCGGCTCATATAGAGGAAGACTGCGAGCTGGAAGACGTCCGATATGATCCACGCGTACACTACGCCGTCGACTCCGAACCCGAGTTTCAGTAAAGGTATCCCGAACCCGAGTTTCAGGAAGCCGTAGACCGCGTAGACGCCGGCGTACCTACCGAAAAGCGAGCGCCCCTGAAGGCCAGAAGAGGCTGCGATTGCAAGCTGGCTGAAGAAAAAGTCCACCGCGTAGAGCCGCACGGGCGTAGAGTACTCGGCGGTTGAGAAAAGCAGCCTTGACACCTCTGGGGCGGCGGCAAGGATGACGGCGCAGGCCGCCAGAGCTATCATGCAGGAGACTCCGAGGCCCGTGATATACCACTGTGAAGCCTTCTCACCCGACTTTTCTCCAAACGCTTCGGCGATGAACCTGGTGGCCGCAACCTGCACCCAGCCTGAGCTGAACACAGCGGCGAGAGCACCCAGAGACTGAAGCCCGAACACGACTCCAACGGAGCTTTGCGGGAGAAGCCTGACTATCGCCACGTAAAAGAAGAGCACAAACAGGTTGTAGGCCACGCCCTGAAAGCCCAGGAAAACCGCGCCTCGGCCGGCGACTGCTGCTTCAGACTGCTCGGCGTCGGCCATACACGTGGCGAAGACGCGTCCTATAATTCAGCTTAGCGGAGAACCTTGGTTTAGCCTGCAAACCGCCTGCGTTCACCCATTTCACCTTACTTGAATCCAGTGTAACGCGGCGCGCCGTAGCCTCCGATAAGCCGCCCTCTTAAACTGCGTGCCTCGAGGTAGAGAGAAATACTCCACAACGTTTATCAACGCATCCGAAGCCTTCTTTGGAAATATTTGTCAAAAACCGCCGCAGCCGTCGCGGGCGTCGCCGCTGCGTATTTGGTGGCGTTCAGTGTTTCCTACGGTAGTTATACGCCGGTGGTCAACTGGCTTGGCCCCGTGTTCGGCGAATCCTTCAGGGTTACGCTCGCCTTCATGTACGCTGTTCTGGCGTCGCCTTCCGCGTACCCTGCTGTGCTCGCAGTGTGGATTACAGCCGGAGTGCTTGTGGGGGTGTTTTCCCGCGGTTTGAAGCGCTCGGTTGAAGCGGCGCTCGCCGTGTTCGGGTTCACTTCTCTCCTACTCGCAGCCAGCGTCTCCGCCGTCTTCGCCCAGCCGGGTTTAGCCGGGCTCCCATCAGGCAGGCTTCCCCCTGTGCCGTCTGGCACGAACACGCTCACACTGCTCGGCGCCCCAGTGTTCAAAGAGCTCGCCCCACTCTTCCTTAAAGGGCCGAGCCAAGGCGCGTTTTCGGCTTCGGCCACAGGCGTACTGCTCGTGGCCGCGTACTTCGAAAACCTGGCGGCGCTTATACTTGTGTCAGCCGCCGTGGGCTACGCCTTCTCGAAAGCCAGGCCCCGGGATCGGCTGGCCTCCAAAATGCCTTCTCTTAAAGCTTCAAGGAATCAGCCGACTACCATTGCGGTTGCTCTAACGCTTGTATTCGTCCTCGCGTTCACTGTGGCCGCCGCTTTTCCGTTGGCCATAGCCCATAGCGCGGGCGCTTCTGGTCAAAGCGCGTCCACGGCCTATCAGGCTCAGGCAGACCCTTCTTCGTTCCATTCTGAGCTCGTGCTCGGGGTTGTGAACCCTTCGGGACAGGTTTCGGACTACTATGGGTTCGCGTCGAGCACCCTCACCCTGGACCCATCGGGCTCACAGAACCTCACCGCCAACTCACCCATGCTGTCCGGAGCCATCATAGCCGCACTTTACTCGGGAAGCCAAGCGCAGACGCTTCTTTCTCAGGCCCCCCAGTGGATTCAGCAGAAGGTTTCTGAGATCCTGCCGCTTCTTCCACCGTACGTGATTTTGCTCGCGTATTCTGGAGCCTGCTCGCAGAGCACCTCACAGGCGGGTGATGTGGTTGGGTCGTTCACCTCCACGTTCGGCCTCACAGACGTCTCAGAGCTCGTCCAGCTTTACGTCAGCGCCTCCCAAGCTTCCTCGTATGGTTTCAACGCTTCTTCCGGAGTGTGCGTATACGTGTATCAGGCTGACCCCTCTTTCAGCCAGTTCGCCTCCACGCTCACAGGGAAAGTGGACCCAACCGTCGAAGCCTCGGGTCTGATAAACGTGCTCGACAACGGGCTTTCATCGGGCTTCCTTAACCCGGGTTCTTCGCCGCAGAGCGCCAACTCAACGGCGTTCTTCGTGGGCTTCGCCCAGTCCTCGGTGCTCTCCCAGATACCGTTCACGGGCCCGGTGGCGCAGGGAGCCCAGGGCCTCGTGGGCTTCGTGGGGGCGGCAGCCCAAGTTCAGGGCGCGTTCATCGCAGGCTCCAAGAACGCAAGCCTAGCGGAGCTCACCCATTATTCTTCGAAGCTCGCGTTCAACCCTGAGTCAAACTCTTCCGCGGCTGGCGTGGGGACGCCGCTTTCAACCGCAACAAGCGGGCAATCCCAGTACGGGTACACGCTTGTCGCAAACGGCGAGAACGCGGCGAAAGCGTTTTCCTCTTCGCTTGGCTCCCCGTCTATCAGCGTGCAGGTGAACCCGTCGGGGGCCAATCCAAGCCAGATCGCCGCGAACCTGTCCACGCCGCTACCTCCGAAACTCGTTTTCACTGCGCAGGCGAAGCCCGTGGGCTCGGGTAACGCGGTGGTGACTGTGACGCTTACAGCCTCGCAGACCATAAGCGGCGTAGTCGTGAACTCGTCGGCGTTCACTTCCGACTACCCGTCGCTCAAACTTGTTTCGGGCTCAACCACGGCGTCTACGCCAACCCTTCAGGCCGGACGCACGCTCAACCTCAGCTTCACGGTTCACATGGCGGGGACAGGGGAATACGTTGTGCCCCCGGTCCAGGCGTCCTACACGTATGCGGGAACAGGGTTCAGCGCCCAGTCCACGTCGGCCACAGTTCAGGCGCCTTCACAGAACGCTTTGGGCGCGCTTTTCTCTGCGATGGGTGACGCAGTAGCCTACAACACCCACGTATCGGCGGGCGCAGGATACGCGCTCGCCCTAGCCCTTTTCGTGCTCGCCGTGGCGGCGGCCTGCTTAATGGAGTACAAGTCGCTACGGGCACGGTAAACCCATGGAAACACCAAAAGACGAAGACTACACCAGATATGCCTCAGACAAAGCTTCAGACGGGCCGCCGCTTGCCCTCGCAACAGTGTTCGGCGTCACCGCCACCTATAACGCACTCAGAGCACACTTCCAGTCACTCGAAGTCTCCTTCGGCTCAGGCTTCAAACCCGTCAAACAGGCGTACTATATTTCTGTAACACAGCTACTGGACGTCGCGCCCTCCGCGCCGCTTTTCACCAACCCCTACGGGCTCACCGTGATCAAACCGGACAACTGGGTGGAGGGCTCAGGGCTACCGGTTCCCGCCAACAACACGCTGCTCTGGAGCAGCGGCCCCACGCCGTCGTCTCCACCGCCGCACAAAGGCCTTCCACATCCGCCCAAGTGAATCCTGTTGAAACATGGTGAAATGAGGGTCACATGGCGGCTTACAGAGCTGTAGCGGTAGACAAGTCGGCTCCGGTTTTTGTTTCGGCTACGATTCTCCTTTTTCAGTGAGGGCCGTGAGATGTTCCGCCCGAAGACGAAGCGTAGGTTACGCTGAAGCTGGTGTAGTCCGAGGACACTGGTGAAGGAGACGCGAGCGTCTTGGAGCCTGGTCCACTTGACACCATGGTTATCGAGTTCAGTGTGCCCGTCGACGAACCCATAGGCGTGGTCACCCCGTTTATGGTGACGTAGTTAGTGGAGGACACGGACGTGTAGTCATACCCATAGTAGGCTGTGCCGAAGTCTGCGAGCGTGGTGAGGCTGTTCCCTATCGCCGGCCTCTCTGTTATCCACTCAGCTGAGCTTCTCTGGGCTCCTGTGACAGCCGTGCAAGGCGAAGTGTAGGTCCAGCCTTCTGTTACGTCTGTGAGCGTTGTGGTGAAGCAGTTGCCGCTCGACGAATATGTGACCGAAGCGCTCATTATGTCGCCGGGTTTAACAGCGTCCGACGAGGACGCGTACACGGGTGAAGCGGGATAGAACTCGTACCACGCTGAATAGGTGGCGGAGCCGCTCGAACACTGGGCTAGCACACCTGTTTGCTCAACCGTGTTATCGTTGAAGCCGTCTATCCCCACCCAGAACGCGGCGTAAGAAGACTTCTTAGCGCAGGACACCGTGGGAACCTTCCAGGAGCCCGAAACAGAGGTCACCGAGCCAGCTGACGAGGTCACAGCGTAGCCAGCCCAGTTCAGCGATTGCCCGGATGCGCCTCGAATCGGTATGCGTGGCCCCGTAAAGCCAAGCGAAGAAGGCGTGGACGTAGAAACTGAAACATATGTTGCCGCCGAAGCGAAGGCTATGAAAGCCACAACCGCGAAGCCGACGATAAAAGTCAGACGCCTCTTTGAGAAAGCCACAGCCACACTGCGACTCAGCAGCTCATAAACATTTTCTTAATGCTTGGCGAAGCTGACATTCCGTCTTTGTCGCGGGGCGGCGTAGAGATGGCTTCGCGGCCGCCGGCTTCGCTATCGGGGGGGTAAACCTCTTTGTAAACCCATCCGTACTGAACTGAGAGGTGTTACAAAATCAAGGATTCGTTAAGACCGTATAATAGCCCGAAAGCCATCATATCGTGAAGACGAAGAAGGGGTAGAAGCATATGCCGGTAGCAGGTGGCTCCCACGTAAACATGAAGAAGCTTGCACTGCTACTGGTTTTCACGACGCTTGCCACGCTCACCCTTACTGCCACAGCCAGCCCACAGTACACCGTGAACGCTCAGACACTCACCCAGCCCACGGTGACCCAGATAGCACTGTATTCGAACCCCGAGTGCGCGCCCCCTCCCGTCGAACCCCAAACAGTGTTCGGCTCCAACGCGACTACAAAAGTGTACTTCGGGTTAACCACCGACGTAGCGGGCCAAACCGTGGACGTCAAAGTGGTCAACCCCGCAGGCGTAACAGTGGCATACGCCCAGGCCTCAGAGACTCCGTCTGCGTACTTCGTGTGCACATCGGCCACCGTCGCCAGCCAAAGCCAACCTTTAGCGGGAACATGGAAAATCGAAGCATATGTAACAGACAATGGCACAGGGCAGCCGCAGACAACAGGATACACGTTACAGACGTTTTTTAACCCTGGCCATCCAGTCGGCAGTGGCCCCGAATTTCCGGCTGGTTCATGGGTTGCGCTTCTTCTTGTTTTACCAGTCTATCTGCTTGTGAGGAGACGTGTTCAGGTTTCTACCCGTGCTGCCTCGGGCGCTGGGTCGGCGGCCCTCTGATCGCTCGTTCAAAGCCTGCATTTCCGAGCTGCATCTGGCCGCGTTAACGTCTGAATTCTTATTTTGCGCC
>JAVZLA010000057.1:0-7398 GCA_038883995.1 Thermoprotei archaeon
TGCCGGAGTCGTTTGAGGCCGCCCAGGGTTTCGGCGTGCTCGCCAAACTGGACGGAAGAACGGTTGCGGTAGGGACCACCGAACTCGCATCCCTTAGAGGGCTAACCCTAGAAGAGCAAATGGAGAAGACGATCAGCGCCTACGCTTCCCGTGGACTCAGCGCTGTCGGCGTCTGGGTTAACGGCAGACCGGTGGGCGCGTTGGCGTTCTCAGACCGAGTGAAACCTTCTGCAAGGCAGACCGTCTCGGCGCTGAAAAAGATGGGACTACAGGTGTTTATGCTCACCGGCGACAGAGCAGAAGTAGCGAATGCAGTTGGAGCCAAACTGGGCGTGGACCGCGTATACGCGGAAGTTAAGCCCGTCGAGAAAGCCGGCATAATAAAGAAACTTCAACTCGAAGAACGTAGGGTGGTGGCCATGGTGGGCGACGGGATAAACGACGCGGCCGCGCTCGCCCAAGCGGATGTGGGTGTGGCGATGGGATCAGGTTCCGACGTGGCTCTGGAAGCCGGCGGACTTATCCTAGTAAGGAACGACCCGCTTGGCGTGGTCACAGGTCTGCAGCTTGCCCGCAGAACAATGTCCAAGATCAAACAGAACCTGTTCTGGGCATTCGCGTACAATATTGTGCTGATACCCCTCGCCGCAGGAATATTCTACCTTGTCGCCGGCGCACCGCTAAGCCCCATGGTTTCCGCCGCCGCCATGGCGCTTTCTTCTGTGACAGTGGTGTCCAACTCGCTTACACTCAGGAGGTTCAGACCCAACCTTTGACTTCGAAGCTCAGATTCAGAATCGCCTCCGCGGAATGCGTTTCGTGTTCGCGTCCAATTCTGGGGACACTGAGAAAACTGCCTCAAGTCGAATCCGCCGCCGTGGCGCCGCTCCTCAACATGTTCATAGTCGAATACGACGAGTCAAAGTTAGCCAGAGCCAGAGTAGAGCAAAGCATCCTAGAAGTGTGTGAGAAAGCCGGTTACGCGGGGAGAGTCGTTTTCTTGGACAAAGAGCGGAAAACGATTCCGCACTAGTTATCGGGCGCCTTCAGAACAGCTGCCGCGAACACGGCAAGCGCTGCAAGGCTGAAAACAGTGAACCCCGCGGTTTGAGCGAACGTAGCTGTCCCGTGCAACGTGACTTCAAGCTCCTCCCATACCAGTAGAAGTGCGGCAGCGGCGAGCCCTATGCCCATCGCTCGAAACATTGTAAGCTTCAAGGCTGATACACCAGCACTGTCCCCCACAGGGAAGTCAGTCTGCCGCTGTCAGCTCCAGTCAGGTAGCCGGCTGTGCCATATGGATTGAAAGAGTAGCTGACGGGTTGTACCAGTCCGTAAACGTATATTCCTGGTCCAGCTTGAAAGGTCAGCGAATTAACGCCTACCTTAGGTGTGATTTGGGTTTCAACGCGCACAACCCCGTTCGGGTAGACGTGGAGGAGTTCAAGAGTGAAGGGAAGGCGGCCGCCGGACTCTGAAAGATAGTGCTGTACAACCGCGGTCATGTTTGCGGAAGTGACGTTAAACAGGTAGTTGGAGAACGCCACCAGAGACCGAAGGGTAACGTCAAACTGCAGAGTATAGTTTCCGCCTTCGGCTGCGAGCAGAGTTGGACCAGGATCAGAATTGTTCCACATCCCCGTTTCGGACATGGATAGGCCAACGGTTTTACCAATGAACTCTGCGGCTGGAGTATAGGGGTCTTCAACAATCTGTTCCCCGTACAGTTTGACCTGACTATTGTTCAGGACGCCGCCGGGAGGCATAACAACCATTTCGCCACCCATATACGTGTAAAACGGACCGTTATATTCGCCGTTCATGAACCCGTAGACTCCCGGCACGTTAGGAGCCGTCAGATACAGAAGCGAATGATATTCCTGGTAGAGCTCATTGTTCAGCACCCGATCGGAGAAAATCGGCATATAGAAATTGGCGAGGGCGTTCCCATTCGCGGCTGTTCCATTGAATAGCACACGTTGACCTGGGTTAACAGTGAAAAAGTTAACCGTCGAATTCGGTATACCCGACTCCGTGAAAAGCCAGAAATACTGGTAGGCTGTCACCGACACCCTGAGCACGGCAGGAGGATCCTGCAGATATATCGACGGAACATTCTGGATGTTTCCACCCACTGTGACGGCGTACGGGAGTGTGGAGACCGCGGCTGCGGCAAGGAGGAAGATCGCTATCCCAGTCCACGTGAGTTCGGCTCTCCTTTTCGCTGACTCTGAACCCGGTTTGGCTGAGGGTTCTGGAACAGAGTATGATCCAAGGCTCGTTGACGCCGCAGCAAGATGAGTTAACTGGACAAGTGTAAGGCCTTCACCCTGAATTCTGCGGCCACGGTAGAGGGTGGCCACTGCGTTGTAGAGGAAGAAGATTTGGCCGACGCCGAAGATCAAGGCGAACACGGTGGCGCCAACTTCATCTACTATGATTGAGCCTGTTCGGGGAAAGATCATACTTCTCCGGAGTATCCCAATCAATCCCAGGTCGTCGAAGAACACGATCATTCCTGCTCCTCCTATCATTGTTAGCCAGAAGTGTAGCCACCCGAGTTTGGGCGAAAACCAGACTCTTCCCGACGCCGCCGGCACAAGCACGTAGAGGAGCGCGAAGGCAGCGGGCAGAATCATAAGGTCTATCATGGCGTGGAAGTGGCCCGGAACCCACATCGTGTTGTGTATTATCTCGTCGAAGGACACTGTGGCGTTGGCTACCCCGGTGACTCCTGCGCCTATGGCACCAGCGAAGGAAAGTGTTACGAATGCAGCGGGTACACTCCAAGAAATTTTTCCAACGCCTTTCGCGGTCGCAAACAGGTTGAAGAACGTCATAACAGATGGAACAACCACAAGATATGTGAGCACCTCTTGGAACAGGTTCACCCAATAGGGGTAAACCGTGTTGTAGAGGTGGTGTATGGGTACAATGTTTGATGCTATCAGATAGAGCACAGCTGAGTACTTCGCCATGGGCTCACTGTACACGGGTCTGTTAAGCAGGGTTGGAACAAGATAGTAAAGCGCCGTGACTGCTGGAAGAAAGAGCATATAAACCACGGAGTGACCGTAAAACCAGAAGACGGTCTGATTATAGAGTGTGTTAAGTGGGAGGTGAAGGATAGGGGTGAGGAGCTCCCAGTTGGTTGACACGATGGGAGCCCAATAGCCGGAAAGGTAGAGGAGCGTCGAGGCGGACACAAAGTACAGCACATAATTCGACTTTGGACGCGGCTTGGAAACCATCTGAATAACCCACCAGGCGCCCCATAGGACAGTGGATAACTCGAGCGCAAGCCACCCAAGCCACCAGGCAGGGGACACAACGTACTGGCTGTAGCCTGGCACGCCAAGCGGAGCCAGAGAATCCCATCCTGCCCCTGAAAAATAGCTGTCTATGAAAGAGAGCCTGTTCAATACCGGTCCTTCGAACAGGAATATGCTGGCGTTGATGAGTATCAGGGCTGCCCATATCAGCCAGCCGGCTTTCGGTTTTTTACCTAGCAGCTTCACCGTCAGAAATACAAGGACTCCCATTTCCACCTGCTGGCCGAAGCCGAAGAGTTCGCGGGTGGCGTGCAAGGTGAGTCCCGCATAGTAGTCCCAAGGAGGTGTGACGAGGGTGGATGAAAGAGCATAGCTCGACTCCTGCAACCTCACCAGCAGGGCGTCTGCGCCTCCAACCACGGCCCATACAATACCGAATACGACGCTTACCATGAGGACTCGGGTTTCCCAGTCTTTATCCCACTGGAAAATTATTCTAAAGAATCTGCGTAGCCCTTGAACAGGTCCCCTTGTAGACACGGCGGTCATTTCCTTTTTAGGGAATCAGAGTTGGCAGGAACAACAGTATTTAAACACTTGTGTACAGATGTGTGTCAAAAAGTTCAGTCGGAATGTAGAGGCGAACTAAGTTTTCTCGCCATGAGGTGTGGAAACTAGGTGTAGCGTTCGATCAAAGATTTTACAAACTTAAAGGGGTTCAGATGTATTTAAATACGTGGAAACCATATAACGTTCGGGCGAGTGAGACGGTATCGGGTAAAGTTGCCGGATTATGCGCGACCATGATTGCGTTTGGCTCCGTGTTGGTGTACGTTTCCTTCCATCTAACAGGAGACTCTTATAGCGTGTTTGATTTCGGTGTGTTTTCACTTATAGTCGGGCTCACTCTTCTCGGAATAGAGGAAGAACTGGAGAACTCTGCGCAGACTAAGCCCACCAAACTCATCGTTCCCGGAATAGGTATGGCCATAGATGCGCGTGAAATCACGGCGCCAGAATCCGGCTCGGGCGGGTCGAATCCTTCGATGTGTCGATCAACGAGTCCGATAAGCGTTAAGCCAGACATGTGAAAACGTTTAAACAGAAAATGAATTCAGAAATAAGAAGAAAAAGGGATTTTAACCCACTATTTGTTTTATCTTTGACACTATTTCTCCTTCAACATGCCTGGTCCATAGCATCTCTGGAACGTCCACCGCCAAGAAGAGTGTTGAAAGCAACAATACCTCTGCGGCGGTGACCGCGATATTCTGAATCCATTTCCCTATACCCACATGTATGCTGAAGTCGTCTGGTTGACCTGTGACCATTATGGTAAAAGCCCTGTCGGCCGCTATAATGTCCCGCAAGATACCTGCCTTCTGAGCTTGTATAACTTGGCCAAGCGGCGCGCTGGCCGTCTGAACTTTATATCCGTCAACCTGAAGTTGTTGGGCGATTTGCTGAGCAAGCTGAGCCAGATCCCTGTTTTTACCCTGAAAACGCAGAACTTTCTCTGAAACCATCGTTTACTACAAATCTTCGCACTGGCGCGACTCAATTTAAGCACTACTTTTTGGCGACTTAAAGACTAAATACGGTTGACGCCTATTTCGGCAATAGGCGTAAACCGTTTGCAGGTTACCTCAGACCATAGTGTTCGAAGGAATGAGCTCTTAAAACTCATCTCTGTGGGTAGAACAACCGGCTTGACACACATCGTGAGCCTGAGATTCGTAGAAGAGGGAGATACGATATACGTCATTTCCGGAAGCAGTAGACCAGACTGGATGAAGAACAGTTTACGCCAAGAGGAGGTATTGCTACATATAGGTAACAGGCTTGAACGATGCCGTTGCCGTCTTCTGTCTATCAAAGAACTGGAGCACGCTAAAACCGCATTAGCAGCCAAATATGGAAGCAGAATAATACAGCAGTGGTATTCTCGCTCAAATTCTGGACTCGCTTTATTTAGGATCGAAGCCTCTGCGTACGGGCCTGCAACAAAGGGTGAGGCAGAAACTTCAATGAGCTTGAAAGAGTGGCTTAGCTCTGGAAAAGGCTATGGCCAAGCGGTAACCGAAGCATTCGACTCCGCATCGCTTGAATATGATTTTACGATAAGATCAAATTATATTAACTCCTGGATAAGAGAGAGGGAATTATCCGAACTCAGTTTACTCATCAAAGGGTCACCCAAGCTTTTGGAAATAGGGTGCGGCACCGGAAGTGAGGCAATACGCTTGGCGCCGTTCAGCAGAGAACTCGTGGCGACAGACCCCTCAGCAAAAATGATTGAGACAATCCGTAAGAAAATACGAGCCAAGAAATTGGAAGACAAGGTGCGCGCAGTTAGGATGAGTGCCTCTGAACTTGACTCACTTTATGGGGAAGAGGGAACATTTGATATTATCTATTCATTGAACGGTGCTCTGAACTGTGAACCCAAAATCAGAGATTTGGCTCAGATTCTATACCGCCTCATCAAACGGGGGGGATACTTCTTTTGCACCGTCAGAAACATCTTTTGTGCCTCAGAGCTGGTTATCCATTTGTTTTTGATGCAGACCCATAAGGCGTATCCACGTTTAAAGCAACCGGTTATGGTTTCTGTCGGAGGGATGGATATACCGGCAACCTACTTCACTAACTCGGAATTCATATCTCTTTTCGAACAAGGCTTCGAGTTGGTGAAAGCTATATCTCTGCCTTTGATTTTGCCGCCTGCATATCTGAGCGATTACTACATTAAGATTCCTAGGCTTATCAGACTACTTATCGAAAGGACGGACAAACTGTTATCTGGGTTGGCTTTACTGAATCTGCTTGGTGATCAAACTCTGTACGTGTTTAGGAGGAAGTGAAAGCACTTGGTACCCGAACAATCTCAAATAATCCTTACTTTTGTCGAATGGCAGCACGACGCAGTTCTTGCTACCCGAGTCAATGGCCATGCTTAAGCACTTTTAGCTTCAAAAATATGTCAGATTTAAGTGGCCATAATTTTGATGTTGCAACATCTAGTGAAGATAAGTTTTGAAACTTGTTAAGGAACTGTCCGACGAAGTTGTCGAACAAACCTGTTCCGCGGATAGCCTCTAACTGCATGCTCGGAATCATGTAGGATGACGGTGGATTTAGGTAGGGACCTTGATGGGGATCACGAGGCATTTGCGAAAGATGGATCAACCTGTTAAGAGTGGGATTTGGCACACTCAAGACCACCGTGGCTCCATCTTTGCTTATCCTGACAATTTCCTGCATCAAAGAAGGCGGATCCGGTATATGGTGAGCTACCCTGATCATGATTATACAATCGAATACATTCTCATTGAAAGGCAAGTTGTTGAGGTCGGCCATAACTATATTTACATTTCGAAGATTTTTAGATGCCTCAGAAACATGTTTTCTTGATTTGTCAACCATATATACCTTATCAAACATTTTTTCGAGGATCGAAGTTATCCTCCCATATCCTCCTCCAAGCTCCAGGCACATCCTTGAGGAAGTGGGTAGGAGCTCCTGTAGGACCCTTTTCTCCGATGCATCCTCAATAGCTTTCCTCGCCCAGCATTTTTCATATTCCATATTGTCGTACTCGGACTCGAAACTTCCATGCTTTATTCCTTGATTTGACAATCGAATCGAGCAGAGTGGAACAGAGAGGTCTTGCAGAATGTCCCTATGCGGAAGAGTGTTCAATAACGAGAATATTGGGTGGTGGTTTGTGTTATAACTACTCTTTGATACTATAAGCATCGACGTCAGGGACCCTTTGTTAGAGTGCCTGTGGCCACGTGTAAGCATTAGGAACATTGGACCGAGAACAGACACTGCTCTTACACCCTGCATATCATTCTGTGACTGTACTCTTTCTTGATTTATTGAATTGAGGAGGCCTGATCGTTTCAGGTCCATGAAAAGCAACTGAGGATAGCAAGAACACAGGTTTCCTAAGACCGTCCAAGGTAGGCTTTAGATGTTTCCCCGTATATATTATGTTGGCGTAGAAAGATAGAATCCAATAATGAAAAGTTCTCTACTCCAGTCCCCGACCCAGTTTCAGATGCACTGATCACTTTATACAAGGCGGGTTTGACGGTAACCGATCTGAGACAGGTCGTAG
>JAVZLA010000058.1:0-7355 GCA_038883995.1 Thermoprotei archaeon
GGTAGAGGTATGCTTGTTCTCTAGTTTATTTAGACACCGCTCAGCCTGAACTAGGCCATAATGGTCTTTAACTTTGCCTTAAAGCCGTACATTAGTCTGGATTTACATATGAAAACGGATGCAACCGGTTCCAGTCGATTTGTTCGGCCGGCCGCTTCTCTACTACAGCGGGGAGAGCCTTATATTTCGACTTTGCACACTTCCTCGAAATATGCAGGCGTACAGGTTAGCTGCGATACTGCTGGCATCTGGCATATGGGTGCAGTTTATCACAGCTTCAATGGTTGTATACTTTGACCCTTTGAACAACACTTTTCCTTATACTCAGTTAGTTTTCAGCTGGCCAGGTGTCCTTGAAGAGATCCACAGAATTTGGGCACTGGTTATCAGCTTGATTCTTGTTTACGCTTTGACTGTATTTGTAAGAAACTCAAAGAGTCTGGGGTCCCGTACGGTTCTGCTCTCCTTCATTGTGGCCATCCTGTTTGTTCTGCAGGCCACGTTCGGAGCTCTTACCATATGGAGCTACGATTACCCTCCGTATGTAATTCTCCATGAGGGAAATGCGGGGGTCCTACTGTTTTCTGCCTCATTCCTCGCGGCCATATGCCTCAGCACTTGACATAGTTCTGACCTCTATCACTGAGCTTTCATACTGTAAAACAATGTGAACGCAGAAGCCGCTACAACCAGGCCGCTTAAAGAGAAGTGAACCACAATCAGGGCGGGGTCAAAGGCGTCTGTTGGCTTCGACACCATAAGCAAACCCACCAAGGCTTCTGACACAACCAGCCCGAACATGTATGCCGCGTATCTTCCTGCTTTGTCGCCTCGCAGACCGTAAAGCGCTAACCCGCTGGCAGCCAATAACACCAGCGCGAAGACACGGTGAACAAACGGCAAAACCAGTGGCCATTTTGTGCTTACGTCAAAAACGCTGAAACCCAAATTTGACGGATCGTCGAAGGCCACCAGTCCCCCCAACACGTACTCCCACAAAGTCAGTAGCGCAAGAGCAACCCCATACAGGCCCTTTTTCTCCAATGCAGGAGCCGTCAAACAGGGAACCGAATAAGTTTTGGGATTTTGACTACGGCGGTTTCAGAAATTCCTTAAGCGGCACTTACAGTGAGGTTACCTGCTCAAAGCCAGTCAGAGGTGCTCGGAGACGGTTTCAGCGGTTCCCAACCCTAAAAAGCCTTGGCGCAACCATGCCTTTGAGTGATACATGAGTTCGGATGCAAGTCAAAGCGTGGCAGTCATAGGCGTGGGCCACACGAAATTCAGTGGGGGAAGTACCCAGGGACTAAGAGAGTTGGCGTCCGAAGCCGGATTCAATGCTATGAGGGATGCTGACACGGACCCGTCGGATGTAGACTGCCTGGTGGTAGGCGTCGCTTCAGGCGCCATGTCAGAGCAGTACAGTCCCGCTGCAATGGTAGCCGACTCCGTCGGGTTAAGGGGAGTAATGTTGCAAAGATGTGAAGCAGCCTGCGCCACAGGCAGCGCGGCGCTAGCCGCCGCGGTTAGAACGGTAAAGGCAGGAGAGGCCAGAACCGCTCTTGTCATCGGAGCAGAAGTAATGAGTAAAAGGGGGACTGCCGAGTCCACATACCATCTTTCACGGATGACTGACTGCGAGTTCGAGTATCCACTTGGAATCACCTTCCCCGGCATGTTTGGGCTTATGGCTTCGTCGTACATGAACAGATACTCTTCCACGCAGGAAGACTTGGCACTTGTGTCAGTCAAAAACCATGAGAACGCTCTCGAGAACCCGTACGCTCAGTTCCACAGACGAATTTCCGTTGACGACGTGTTAAACTCGAAGATGGTTGCAGACCCCCTGCATCTGCTTGACTGTTCTCCGGTTTCGGACGGAGCTGCTGCCGTCGTCATCTCCTGCCGGGAAGTGGCTGAGAAAAAGGAAAAGGCGCCAGTCTGGATAAGAGGCATTGGTTCCGCTTCCCTAGGAAATCTACTCGCAGAGAGAAGAGACCTCACTTCTATTCCATCCGTCAGGTTGGCTGCGCGGAGAGCCTTTGCGAACAGCGGGCTAAGGCCGGACGACGTTGACGTGGCAGAGCTCCATGATTGCTTCACCATAGCCGAACTGATAGAATACGAGGAGCTGGGATTCGCTGAAAGGGGAAAGGGCGCCCATCTTCTCAGAAACGGGGACACGAGTATATCGGGGAGGATTCCGGTTAACCCGTCCGGCGGACTCAAGGCCAAGGGTCATCCTCTGGGAGCGACCGGACTCAGCATGGTTGTAGAAATAGTCAAACAGCTCAGAGGGGAATTGCCTGCTAAAAGACGCGTGAACGGAGCTAAGGTTGGTCTGACGCAGAACATGGGTCTAACAGGCCAGTACTCGTTTGTGTACGTTCTGTCGAGGTGACGCGATGATTCCCGGCTCAAGCCCAAGTTCAAGCCCAAGTTCAAGCAAGATGTTCTACGAGGGTCTGAGTAAGGGCGAACTGTATTTTAGTAGGTGTTCCGCCTGCGGCCAGAAAAGGCTTCCTCCTCGTGTTCGATGCGATGTGTGCGGGAATACAGAGCTAGCGTACAAGCCATTGGAAAACTTGGCCGGAAGGCTCGTAGCCGTTACTGTAATCCGTTTCCCGCCAAAGGGGTTCGAATCCGAGGCCCCGTACTCAATCGGAATAGTTGAACTAAATGAAGGTCTCAGAACCATGTGCAGAGTACAGAAATCAGGAGACGGCTCGTATCCATCAGTGGGGTCAACAGGAAAAATAGAAGTGAACAGAGAAAGGCAGTCCATTGTGTTTAGAGCTTCTGCCCCCTAAGAATCGTCACGAGATATTCCAGCTCCATTCTGAAACGTTCCGTGGTTGTGCTAGCTTCGAGCAGCTGCTGCTTTTCGTCAGCGCCGAGCTGAAGCATGTCTGCAACAACATAGGAATAGTGTTCGGGCGGAAGACTGTGTATTTCCTCTTTACATGCGCTTATTCCGAGCCCTTCAAGGACCTCCAAATACTTTCGGAAAAACCCTTCAATCTTGCTCTTAAGTTCAGGCTCAGTTACCTCATCAGAATTACGATCAATGTATTCTACATGAGCCTGCAAATACGGTTTGCTGTAGTCGATCCACGTAATCCGAAAACGCCGCTCTCCTCTAACCACTACAGTGTATTTGCCGTTTCCAAGCTTTTCTGAAGCCACGATTTTGGCTTCAGTTCCGACATCGCATGGCTCTGCGCTTCCACCAACTTCTCTGCCATTCTTTATTAAAACGACACCCATTGGCCAATCCTTGCTCAAGCAATGATCAAGCATAATCTTGTATCTCTCTTCGAAAACTATTAGAGGAAGATACGTCTTTGGATAAAGAACAGTCGATAAAGGGAAAAGCGGTATCTTCTTCATGCCTTAGACAGTTTTTTAAAAAAGAGCTATTAACTTTACGGAACACCTGTTAAACGAGCGTAAAGACCTCACTCCATCGTGAAAGCGTATGTGAACACCTTAATAACACACACTTGTTTTACACCACACAGGTTGTCGCAGAAACTTTCACGTGCTTTCCATGAGGTAATTTATTCCGGCTGGACCTATGTTTGGATCGGACTCTGGTTTACGATAGACGGTTCAAGATCGGCGGACGGATTTGAGGCAGTACTGGGTGTAATCATGGTTTTGGGCGGCGCGCTGGAACTGGACAGAAAGGCGAAAAAAATTCAAGCTGAACTCGATAAACTCAGAAACACTCATACTCGTCCTTCTTCGGAAAGCAGCCCCAAAACGGATTCGTAGAGAATCTTAACGCCGTCTATAAGAGAATCTTCATCGATGTTGTATGTGGGACTGTGCTGAGGACTTGTTATCTTCTTGTCTACGTTTCCGACGCCGAAAAAGTAAAACGAGCCAGGAACCCGCTTTAGATATTCTCCGAAGTCTTCTCCGCCTGTGTCCGGAGGAGGTCGCAGAACCGAGTCGTCGCCCAATATTTTCTTAGCCGAGTTTTCTACGATTTTTGTAACACCCGGGTCATTTACGACGGCGTCGTATCCCCTTATGTATTCCAGTCTGTGTTCCACGCCGCTGGAATCACATACTTGGGAGACGATCTTTTCGAGTTCATTCTCTATGAGTTTCCTTGTTTCCTCCTCGAAGGTTCTGACTGTTCCTGTCAGTATCGCGTGCGCTGCAATAATATTATGGCGGTAACCGGCGTTGAACGTTCCAAAAGTCAGAACGGCCGTCTTGGAGGGATCCACCCGTCTAGAGATAATTTTCTGAGCGAGCAGAACTATCTCTGCACCCAGTAGAAGAACGTCAACGGTTTCATGTGGAGCTGAGCCATGCCCCCCTTTGCCTGATATTTCGATTTTAAAGGAGTCTGTGTTTGCCATCGCTACTCGGTCGAAGACTGCGATTTTGCCGGCCGGGATTTTGGACATAACGTGTTGCCCTATTATGTAGTCCACTCCGTCTATGGCTCCTTCTTCTATCAGCTTCTTCGCCCCACCGGGCGGCGACTCTTCGGCTGGTTGAAATAGAAGTTTTACCGTTCCCCTAAGCTTGTTTCTGTTTGAATATAGAAGCTTTGCCAGACCTAGGAGCATAGCCATGTGGGCATCGTGGCCGCAGGCGTGCATTACACCAGGGTTTCTGGATGCGTATTCCACTTTGTTTTCTTCTGTAACAGGCAATCCGTCCATGTCGGCTCTCACAGCGACAGTTTTTCCAGGTAGGCTTCCCCTGATGCAGGCAACCACACCTGTCTCAGCCATCCTGACAGGCTCCAGACCCATATTCCGAAGTTCTGCCTCTATGATCTTGGCTGTCTCGAACTCCTGAAAACTGAGTTCAGGGCGCCTATGCAGTACTCTCCTTATCTCTATAACATAACTCTTAAGGGCTTGTATGTTCTCAGAGGCCATTATCCTTCACGAGTTTAGCAGTTCAAAAGTTGTTTCTATGGTGGCCCCAGGGCGGATGGTAGCGGCAACAGAGCAGAAAATTTCCTCGGAATCCTTGATCACTTTACGGACGAACTGTTCGTCCGCGTCTTTCGACCTGATTATATAGTGGACTGTAACGTCAGTGAACTTTCTGGGAGGCCTCTCAGCCCTTTTTCCAGAAACTTTGATGTCAAGTGAATCGAGGGTCTTCCCGAATTTTTTGAAACCTTGAACGATATCCATTCCGGTGCACCCTCCAAGCGCCAGCAGAAGCGTATCCATAGGTCTTAGTCCCGTATCTTCTCCGTTTGGTTTGGAGGCGTCCATTACAAAAGAATGTCCGCTTGCATCAGAACCCACAAACTGGAAGTTTCTAGCCCATCGAACAGATACCGATTGATCGTTGGACACGTAGATCTCTAAGGGTCGCAGGTTCATAAGCATGAGTTTTGACAGGTAGGTTTGACTCGGATATATGTGGCAGAGTTTTCAGTGCTGCAGCAGGTACCGGCTAACAGTCTAACCCTGAAGATTCTCGCGACCTGCTTCCTGTTTGCTCTGGATTCCTGTTCCGGTCTTTTTATGGATACCATGCTCTTCCAGAGGAGTTCAAGGGGGATTACTGGTCTTTGGCTAAGCTTAATTGCATCGCTTAATCACGAAAGCAGGCAGAAGTGGTAGCTCTTGGAGTCTGCGGCAGAAAAGATCGGGGAGGACGTATATCTGATCGATCCGTATGCCTTCGGAGTCAAGGGCTACATGTCCCTGTACTTTATAGCAGGTGAAAAACCTCTTCTGTTCGACGTTGGCCCTGCCTCTTCCGCTGGAAACGTAGTGTCTGCCATTGAATCACTTGGGTACAGGGGCAAGGAGATTGAATATATCGTTGTATCGCACGGACATGTCGATCACGCCGGTGGACTGTGGGAAATCCTCAAATGGGCCTCATCCTCACATGTGGTGACGGCGCAGTCAGGCCTACGGCATCTTTCCGACCCATCCAAGAACGTTCAGGCCTTTGGAACATACTTTCCCCAGCTCTCCAAGCTCGCCGGAACCTTTACACCCATAGCCCCCGATAGAATAGAAGCAGCCTCCGTCGAACTGAACATGGGGGACAAGGTTGCCAGACTTGTAACGCTTCCAGGCCACGCACACAGCCAAATAGGATTGCAGTACGGCAGAATACTGCTCGCAGCCGACTCGCTAAGCACGAACATAGTTCTTGGCCAATACTATCTTCCGCCAAGCTACCCACCTCACTTTGATTTCTCAAAATACACAGAAAACCTTGACCATGTTCTGTCGTTCACCGCTGATACACTATGCATATCTCACTTCGGTGTCCACCAGGACGTAGCGTCCGTCATTACCAAGTCAATAGACTCCGTCAAATGGTTCAGGTCTCAGGTGGAAGCGCTAATCAGAGATGGTTCCTCCGTGGCAGAGGCCGCCGAAGTTCTCTTCAGCAAGCATGTCAAAGGGGCAGGAACCCTTCCAGACTATATGGTCAACGAGCTTTGCCGTGCAGCAGTGGCCGGCATGGTGAACAGCATACAAAAGCTTCAGACGCACAGATGAATCTCCCTGTTCTAGTCTTCAGGAAAAACTTATATTTCAAGAATCTTATCTTCGGTGAGGGCAATTGGACAAACAGGATGGCGCGATAGTGCTTTCGCTGCTTGTGATTATCTTTCAGTTCATCCTAGGCTATGTTTTAACAGTCATCAATCCTCTAACACCTGGAGGGCAAGAAGTGGCAGGTTTGGCGCTGGCCTTGGATGCGGTTTCGCTGGCCGCAATCTTTTCTATCTACAACAGGTTCTTTGCCAGAACGGTTTACAGCGAAAAAGAAGACTGAGCCCAGGAGCCAAACTTGGTCTTCGGCGGTGTCGCTAGTTGAACGATTCCATCTCTCGGGACAAGATAACGGAGCACCTCGTCAAACACCACCGTGACTATAGTATATGGCTCACAACTTACGGCAGAAAAACGGGGAAGCCAAGAGTGGTGCAGATTTGGTTCGCATATCTAAACGGCGAGTTCTGCATACTGTCGAGACACGGAGCCGAATCCTGGTGGGCTAGGAACATACTCTCCAACAACAATGTAATAGTAAACTTGTCTGGGCTCGCGGTGTCCGCAACCGCGGAGACTGTTTCTGACAGGGAGCTGACAGACTTGGTCTGGAAATACTATCGAGGTAAATACAGGTTCTATCCGCAAACCTACGCTTTTAGCTGGAAGAAGAGGTTGCTTTTCAGAATCCGTTTTAGACACATTGTTTCGGAAGCGTTTTCCGACAGAGCACCCTAACTAGTAGGCAGAGCAGTATGAGCAAAATGGGATGAACCCCTTGCACCTTCAAACAAAAGGACGACAAGATCTTTTGGGCAACGGATGTTTGCGTCAGGAAAAGCTTTTATC
>JAVZLA010000059.1:0-7263 GCA_038883995.1 Thermoprotei archaeon
GGGGAGAAGACGGTTTACGTTGACGGCCTGACGGGGAAGAAGCTGGAGCGCTCGTAGTGAGCCTACTATGGGAGAGCTGCCTCAGCGAGCGTGGACGCGGCGACTTCTGCCGCGTTTGTGCGGGTTTCGCGAACGCATCCTCTTTCAATGGCCTGAGACACAGCTGAAGTCAGGCGCTCCACGCTCAGCTCTTTTAGAGGAAGCGAGATGAAGCCGTGTTTCTGGGCGAACCTGCGGGCGTTGGCCAGCTGCTCCCAGTGCGCCGGAATGGGGACGGCCACGCAGGGCGCCCCCATGCATGCGAGTTCATGGAGGGTTGAGGCGCCAGCCTGAGACACCACGCAGTCAGCGGACTTAAAGTATCGTAGTGAATCTGTTGTGAACCCTACTGTGCGGGCCGATGTTTTCCCAAGCGTCTTCGAAATCCTTGGCCCGGTGAGCACCACGATTTCAGCGTTCAAACGGAAGGAGAGTTCGTCCGCCTTGGCGTATGCGTAGGAGAGAAGGCGTTCGCCTACCCGTGTTCCCCCTGCTGTGAACACCACGACTCTTCTTTCAGGCTCTACGCCATAAAGAGTCCGCTTCAACTCCTCCATGGTTTCAGGAGGCTCCTGCTCAACGATTGGGCCCACCGTGGCGAACGTTTCCCGTAGCCAGCTAACGTCGCGGGCGGAGCCTGCGGCGTCTTCTTCGTCAGCGAATAATCTGATGTTCTGTGCGAGGAAGCTTTTCCTGAGCTCTCTGGTGGCGTACCATGCGGCTAACCTGTGAACCGGGTTCAGCGTGCACGCTTTAAGAGACACGTAGTCTGTGACAGCCGCCTTCACGGGTGCTAGAGACCAGTTTTGATCCCATCTTTTAGAGAGCAGCGTCTCGAGAAACTCGTCTTGGACTGCGAGGTCATAGGAGTTTTGGCCGAGTTCTTCGCGTATCAGTTTGAAGTTTGCGGCGGCAAGACGCGAAGCTTCAAGCATGGATGAAAGAAAGTTGAGGCCCCTCTCATCCACGTTGTCTTCGATCGCCTGCGACAGGCTTGCGAGCCTGTGCGATACTGGGAGAACACGCTCCCCTTTTGATTCAAGGAATGTTAGCGCGGGCTCAGCGGCCAGCCAGTCTACGGTGAGCTTCGGAACACGTTGAACCAGAACTGACGCTATCGCGAGCTCACGTTTCACGTGGCCCAAGCCCACGGATGAAACAGCGAAAACAGCCTTCACGTCCACTGTATTGCGCGGGCACCATATGAGTCTCTCGAGCCCGCTGGAAAAGCAGGCGCGCGGGCAGACACACGGACAGACAGACGGACAGACGGACAGACGGACAGACGGATTTGGCGGACGCATTCCCTTATGTGTGCGATGAAAACCGCTTTAAGACTCCGATAGCTGTCTACGCGGCTGCGACCGAATTGGTTTCCCAAGCTGAACTAGGTGGTTTGGAGGATGATTTGCCGCTTGACTGTGCTCTCGCCCGCTCTGGTAGAAGGTTCATTTATCGAAGCGTTAAGCTGGGTCGTCCGAGAGGTGTGATGGAGGAGACGGCGGTCGGCAACCTGCGGAAGGTGTTCGCGCGGGGAGCGGGCGTCGTCAACCCTGTGGAAGCCTCTTCCAGGGGCGTGGATGCGTCGCTTAACCTTTCAGCAACTCTGGGCTCGAGGATCGCGTCCAAGGTGAGCTGGTTTTCCGAAGCGGGGTTCCAGAACTCTGTGCCCTTCAGATACATGTGGAGGACGCTATGGAAAACCGTTACCTCTTCAGCCAACCTTGCGAGCCTAGAAGACTATACTCCTCCACCCGACGTTACCCTTAGACAGGTTTCGGCCGACGTGCTCGTAGTGGGCGCAGGGCTCGCCGGCCTAGGCGTCGCGGCGGCTCTTTCCGAGTGCGGTGTCGGCTGCGTGGTGGTTGACCCGTGGCCTGACCCGGGTGGAAGAACACGCTTCTACGATGTAAGGCCCGATGAGCTAGAAGCCGAAACCTATTCCGGGTTCTGTCGCGCGGAGAAAGAAAAGGTGGGCTCAAAGGCGACGTTCATGCAGGGAAAGTTCACCGGAGTGTACGAGGAGAACACGGGGTACATTGCATCCGCCGACGGTGTTACCCATGTGAAGTTTAATAGAATAGTGTATTGCACTGGCTCAAGGTCTCCTCCCCCGCTTATCGCCGGTAACGACCTTCCGGGCGTGGTTTCAGCCCAGTATGCGCTCAGACTCCTCCACTACGGGGCGCTCGACGGCGCCGTCACAGTGTACGCTGAAGACCAGTATGGCGTCAAAGTGTACGGTTTGTTGAAGGCGAAGCTCCCCGAAACAGAGCTTCTGACTCCGCTTGAAGCCGAAGGTAAACTGGGGGAGGCGCCCGCCTATGTGAAAGGGAGAAGAGAGGTTGAGGCGGTAGGCTACCTTAAAGGGGACGGCTCAAAGAATGAGGCAAGATGCCGGTGGCTCGTGTACAGTACGAGTAGGCAGCCGGCCCTCGAGCTACCTGCGCAGGGGGGAGTCGGATACGTCTACGACCCGCTCAAAGGATTCGTGGTGGACTCGGTGGATCCGTCGAAGCCGCCGGAGCAGAGAACAGTGTGGGTTGCGGGCTCGGCTAGCGGCGCATGTGAACTCGACAGCTCCTATCATCATGGAAGGGCAGTAGGCTTCCTCATAGCGGAGGACGCTGAAAGATTTTTCTCCGAAAGCTCCCGGGTAAAAAGCAGAACACCGCCTCCGAGCAGAAATGTTCCAATTAGCCCCGCTGCTCTGGTATGCTTCTGCGAGGATGTGCTGGCATCCGATCTTCTCGGGTTTAGGAGCCAAGGAGTGGCAAACCCCCAGAAAGTTAAGAGGCGCACAGGGTGGCTCACCGGCCCATGCCAGGGCAAACTCTGCCTTGCCTCAGGGATGAGCCTGCTCTGCTCCAGCGGACGCGTTGAGCCGCCCACTCAACGGCTTCCCGCCGAACCCACTCCCCTTGGCTTACTCGCTTCAAGTTGAAGGGTGAGCGTCATGTCTGAAACAGTCATCGTCGGCGGAGGCGCGGTGGGCGTTTCAACTGCGTATAACTTGGCTTTGAAAGGAGTGAAGGTTACAGTTGTTGAGAAAGGATACTTGGGGTGCGGTTCGAGCACGCGTAACGCCGGCGGCTTCAGAGTACACTTTAAGAGCCCCGAAAACGTCAGATACATGACTGAAGGGCGCCGCCGCCTTCTTTCACTGGGCAGGCGGCTCGGTGTGAACGTGCTGCCGCTTGAAACAGGTTATCTGTGGCTGCTTTCAGGTGAAGACGAGGTGGCCCAGTTCAGGTCCCTGAACTCTGTGTGGAGTTCCCTTGGCGTGGCGGGAAAATTCATCGGAGTGGACGGCGCTAAAGAGATGCTTCCCGACGTGAAGCTCGACGAAACCACAGAAGCCTTCCTGGGCCCGCAGGACGGAACATTCCACCACGACTTCGTGATACAGGGATATGAACGGAAACTCAGGGAGCTGGGCGTCACCGTGCTGGAGAACACCGAGGTCACGGGGATACAGGTTTCCTCAGGCAAAATCTCAGGGGTTGAGGCTGGCTCAAAGGTTATTCCGGCTCAAAGGGTGGCGGTGTGCGCGGGGGCTTGGACGCCGAAGGTCACCGCGCTCGCAGGGGTGAACGTCCCCATAACGCCGGAAAGAAGAGAGCTCGGAGTCACAGAGCCCTTCAAATACATGTTTAAGCCCTTCGTGATCTCCCAGCACCACGGAGTGTACTTCGCTCAGGGGATAAGAGGAGACCTCAGAGGAACAGTCACAGACTATAAGACCACGGGATACGTTCCCCTGGTGTCCACGGAGGCCTGGACGCGGATGTTCGCTCAGAGAATATGCAGGCTTGTGCCTGCGCTACGCGGGGTAGGCCTTAACAGGCAGTGGAGCGGATACTATGAGATAACCCCCGACCACTCGCAGATAATGGGCGAAGACGAACAGTGGCCCGAGGGGCTCTCCGTGTGCGCGGGATTCAGCGGCCACGGCATGATGATGTCGCCGCTCACAGGCGAGCTCATGGCGGAATACCTCGCCGACGGCCGGGTAAGCCCTTTGATGGGACCGTATTCGCCCGAAAGGTTCAGGAAGGGGAAACTTCTGGATGAACTCATGGTCATCTAGCCTTCCCCATTCAAAAACACACGTCGACCGGAAAGCTGGCCCAGCGCGGCCGTCAACTACACGTGCCGAACGCAGCGCCCACTCTTGTCTCCGATTCCAAAAGGTGGCGTTTACGGAAACTCGCTAACCGTACTCCGCCCCCTGCATCTGGCGCTGCTAGGATTGAGGCGTATCCAAATGTGGTTACCCGCGTAATGTAGACCCGTGGCACGGAAGGCATTCTCAGAGTAGGTGACGGGCGGGTTTCGTTGTAAGTGCGACCTGACATACGGAGCCAGGGCTAACCCCATTTCTGAAACCGCGTGAAGTAGACCAAATCAATTTACGTCTGATACTTCTAGACAAAATTTGATATACATACACTTAGGTTAAATCTAATGCAGAAAACGATTAAATATTAGTCGCGATACCAGTATGATAATGCTCGAAAAGCCCGGGCTGAAGCGCGGACTAACTTTGCTTGACGCCGTGATGTTCGGTGTCGGCGGAGCAATAGGTTCGGGCTGGCTTTTCGCCGCCGCCACTTCGTCAGGCTACGCTGGCCCCGCGGAGGTGGGGTCGTGGCTGATCGCCGCGGTAATGATAATAATCATAACTTTACCCTACGCAGAGTACGGGGGAATGATGCGTAGCGCAGGGGTCTCAGCTAAGTTCGGCTACTACAGTCACGGCAACTATGCGGGTTTCCTCGGCGGCTGGGCGATTTTTCTTTGGACCGTGATGATACCGCCAATCGAGGCGGTCGCGGTGGCCGAGTACGCGGCTTACTATGCGCCGTGGATATATAACTCTACGACCGGGCTTCTGACGCCAGCCGGCGTAGGTGTGGCCATTCTGCTAATGTTACTCTTCATGGGGTTGAATTATGCTGGCGTAAACTATGTTGGGAGATTCAACACGGCCCTCACCTTCCTGAAGGTCATAGTTCCTTCGGTTACTATTGTGATGGCCCTGGTTTTCCTGTTCCACGCAGGCAACTTCGTCTCTTTGAAGGGCGGGTTCGCGCCCTTCGGGTTAACCGGCGTCGTGATCGCGATACCGGCAACCGGGATACTGTTTTCTTTCGGAGGATACAGGCAGGTGGCCGACATGGCGGGTGAAATTAAGAACCCTCAGCGCAACGTTCCGAGAGCCGTGATCCTGACGCTTCTCATACAAAGCGTAGTCTACGTGCTTGCATCGGCCTCTTTCATCGGCGCGCTCGACTGGTCGAAGCTCGGTATAGCGCCGGGAGACTGGGCTTCTGTGGCTACCATGAAGTCCCCGTACGCCACGCTTTTCAGCGCCGGCGCCGCCTCCGCGACCGGGGCTTTGGCTGCGCTCCTCTCGGCTTGGGTGGTGGTTCTCCTCGTAACCGCAATATATTCTCCGGCCGGCACCCTCGGACTCTACCTGACGGGCGGTGCGAGAATCATATACGGTTTCTCTGAGATGAAGACGTTTCCATCAGTTTTCACAAAGGTGACACGTAGAGGAGCTCCGTGGAACGCTCTCATACTCGCCTTCATCCTGGGGGTACTCTTCATGGTGCCCTATCCCAGCTGGGTCACTCTGGTAGACTTCGTGGTTGTCGCAGCATCAGCGAACTTCGCGTTGGCCGCGGTGTCGCTTCCAGTGCTGAGAACCCTGTACCCGGACACCGATAGACCCTTCAAACTACCCTACGCCAGCGCATGGTCGTTCGTGGCTTTCGTCGCCTCTTCGCTGCTCATCTACTGGGCGACGTGGCCGGTGACAGGATACGCTCTCACGGCGACGATCGCTGGCAGCGTAATCTACGGCTTCTACCATTTCAAACAGAAATTGGATGTGAAACACATAAAAAGCGGGCTCTGGTTCCCGGTTTTCCTACTCTTCATTCTGATAATGTCCTATGTGGGAGGGAAGCCGACCGGCGGACTCGGAGTCGTCCCATACCCCTACGACATCTTGGTTCTCGTCATCGCAGACATAGCCTTCTATTTCTGGGGCATCGGAAGCAGGCTTAAGAAAAGAGAATTAGAGATTTCCAGCAACCCTGACTGAATGGTTGAACTGTGTGGTCGCTTCGCAGACTCGGCGACCAGTGAATCGCACCCGCTTCCACACTTTGCCCCGGCGCTCAGAAGAGCCGAGGAGACGGGGATCGTAGAGGCAATGTGACAGCCTGCAACATGCAACTAGGCGTCGAAGCGCCTTCAGCCAGATCTCGGTTTTTTGAAGGTGCTTTCTCGTGGTCGCATTCGGATTCGAGGCTCCGATGTCGCAGGTCCCGCTCGCAGACTTCGACCGCTTTGGACGTTCTTCGAAGGTTAAGATAGCCGTTCCCCGCTGTCTCCGGAGGAGGCCGCCTCCATGACGAACGGTTTGCTGTTACAGGCGTAAGTAGCGGAGGAGAGTCTCCATGGAGGTAAGCCTGTTCCTGCGGTAGTCGGCGCCGCGTTTCTCGCATCTACTAGCAGCCCGGGCCGGGTCTTCAATCTTTCACTGCAGGCGGGACACTTCGGGGAAGTCTCAGGCTGGCTGACGTAGACAGTTTGGTTGAACGACTTGTATTCGACGTTAGACTGACATAGGCGGTATGGTTACCTGTTGAAACATGTGGGCAGCTTTCTGCTGTTTGTTGCTCTCCCACCCAGCATTCTTTTCCCGTTCTGGCTTTCAATGACTGAGGACGCATCGCAGATTTCCGCACCCTTCCCGCGGAGAGCTCGCGTAGTTCATCCCGGGCGTCGTTCTACATCTTTTTTCTCTGAACTCCTTCCCACTCTTCGCGGGCATTTTCTGTGCGTCTATGAGAGGTCTTTCCGCCTTAAGGAGAGTCGTTTTGAACCTGACCTATACTTCATTTCTCTATTTCTTTGGGGACAACGTCTCCACGGCTCAATGGGGATGCATCGCTAAGTGACGCCTCGCCTCCGGCGCCTGTATTCATCCACGTGGGCTACTCCTTTTACATTGGTCACTTTGGCTAGGAGCTTCTCATCCGCGGTGTACATCTGTCTTCCGTGAAGCTGGGCTAGCGCCAAGTAGGAAGCGTCATAGAATGTTATTCCGTATGCCAGTGCATCCGAGGCGGAGGCCTTGGCCAGCTCGCCCAATACTGGATGCAGAGCAAACCTGTAGCGCTCTAGGGCTATTGCGGCTGTCTTCAA
>JAVZLA010000060.1:0-7260 GCA_038883995.1 Thermoprotei archaeon
GAGTGGATTACGCATAAAGACTATAGGGAGTCGGTTTTGTTTAACTGGATGCACGTGGGCAGGTTCATCTATATCAGGCCTTTTTCCGATAGGCCCAGAACGGGTGGGGAGCTTGTTATGGAGGAAATATACGGTGTTTTGAAAGAGTATGAGGGAACTAGGCTGATCGTAATAAGGCGCCCACAGGAATCGAACAGGTCTGTTCCATTTTTATCCACGTTCAGGTACTTCGTGTACAAAAATGGTCTGGCGAACAGGCTTGTTCAAGACGGCTACGAAGTTTACGGTGCGTCGAAGGCTGGCACAATAGAGTACGTTCAGCCCGCACCCAAACCTGCAACACTTACTTCATATGCTGCGAGACGCATGGTCGGGTACCTTGAGTTAATGTCGAGAGCAAACGCCTCGAACGTCAGGCTGGCTGTGTACAATTCTGAATACAGCTTAAGAAATCACAGAATAGGCAGCGCAAAAAAATATACGATCATCTATCCACCGCTCTTCAAATCCTATGACTTCGACCCGGCGAAAAAACAAAACATCGTGGTAACCATATCTCGGATAGTCCCCAGTAAAAAGCTGGAGTTCGTTGGCCGCGCCTCCGAACACGTCAGGGCGGCGCGGTTCTGCGTTCTGGGCTTCCTGAACCCGAGTAACGCCGGATACCTGAGCCGGCTTACCAAACGCTTCCCAGCGCTGGAGGTTTACCCCAATGCTCCTGAAGCGTTAAAGTCTGAAATCCTTTCCAAAGCAAAAGTATACCTGCATCCCCCAACCGACGAGTCTTTTCTTATCAGCAAACTTGAGGCGATGAGTGCGGGGGTGGTTCCGGTTGTTCCGCTTTCAGGAGGAATCCACGAAGGGGTGCCGAAAGAGCAGGTTTACAGGGATTTCGACGGAATGGTCGACTTGGTTAAAAACAGTCTTAGCTCCTATAATGTTGAAAGAGGAAGGCTCTTCATGGATCTAGCCCGAAATTATTCTCTGGCCAACTTCCGCCGCAGGCTCAAGCATACCTTAGACGACTACATGGGTCTAAGCTGACGACGCCATCCACGACTTTACCGTCTTAAAGAGCTAACGGGGAAGTCGACCTCTCCCCATACGCCCGGAGGGCGGTAAGAAACATGGACCTCCACCTCATAGTTCACAGTTCGCGCGCGGAATCCGTGGTGCTTCGGCCCAATCTCTTGCGTTTCCCCAACAATTTCGCATTTCTCCGGGCGGCAGGCTAACAGAAATGAGTTTCTGAGGACCGCTGTCAGCGTCATCGCCGAAGATACGCTTCCAAGCAAATCGCCAATCGACGCTAGCGCAGATCAGGTCGTGGGCTGCCGGCTGACGTTTCAGGCCGAGAAGAAGGCTTTGACGTTGGCCCTCGTCAAATAGTATAAGATGACTACGCCTACTATCGTGCCCACTGGAATGCCAATGAGGTCTATTACGGCGAAAATCATAGCTATTATTCGTGCCCAGTTTTTCCCGCTGTAAAGTCCCCATGCTATGTAGAGTTGAATGAACCCCAGAACCGCTACTACGGTGGATACTACGATGCCTAACGGTCCAAGTATAAGGCTGCCCAAAAAGGCGGTTGACAACAGGATGAGCCCCCCTATGCCTACGAGCACGGCGAGAATTATTACACCCACCGGCTTATCGCGGGTTATGGTCGCAGAAGTAGGGGTCGGAGCTGGAGGAATGGAGGATGTGGAGGTTGATGAAAACGCGGACGGGGGTTGTGGCTGCTGTTGAGGCGACGGCTGCGCACTGAACGGCGTTGACGCGGACTGCTGAACACGCTGTATCCGGGCTCCGCAGTTGGGACAGTATAATGCCCCAGCGGGAAGCGGGGCTCCGCACGACTGGCAATTGGCGTCTGCCGCAGACATCTTTGGACAGGTGTACGCATGCGGGTATTAAGGGCTCCGATACTGTTCGACAACTTAACTATACGCCCGCAGGTCTTTCCTGCGTTGACGCACCCTGCCAAAACCATGGTTCAACCCAAACCTGAATACTAAACGTCTTACCCACACATCTCAGGGCACCTAACCATTTTCATCTTCTGCGTCTGGCTGCCGCAGCCGAGGCGCCTACGACGATGATTGCGGCGCCCAAGCCTAAGAGCACAAGATGCGGGTAGCTGTAACCGGTTGACACATGGATGGGCTGGGAGACCTGCTGGTAGCCTGTTTCGTCGACCACTTTAACAGTTAAAGTGTTTTCGCCCAGTTTGCTTACATGGTATGTGTAATAGGGGAGTGTCGTGTTCGCTATGGGGTTACCGTCAAGGTACCACGTATAAGCGTAGGGCGGTGTGCCGTTTTCAACGCCGGCTTCCACTTTGATAGAGGAATTCGAGTAGATCAAACCCGCAGCAGAGCCCAAGACCTTCAACCCCGTTATGCGTGGGGGAGGATTCACGTTTACGGTGAGCCGGGGACCGAGAACAGAGAAGCCTGCGGCGTCCGTCACATCCACCCAGACAGCAAACGAAGACGAGTTAACGTGAAGCCTGATTTCGGGGGAATCCGGTCTAAGCGGTGAACCATCCAGATACCACTTGTACGTGTAGGGTGGGGTTCCGTTAACGGTTTCCACGGCGGCGACGAAGGTTTCACCACTGTCAGCGTAGGGGCGCGCATCCAGATAGCTCACGCTGGGAGAAGGGTTCACCTGGAAGGATACGGTGCTGGAGTTCACAAAGTAGCCTGCAGCATCCCTGAAAACCAACCGAAGAGAATATGCTCCGGACTTAAGCGGCAGGAGGCAGACGAAATGTTCGGCCCCGGTTGAAACGTTCACCGCGGACGGAGATTGGACGAGGTTCATCGGCTGCATTGACAAGGAAGAGGCGGCGTGGGTGCCCGCTGAACACATTGTAACTGCAGGGCCGCTGACTTTCGGCTGCGCCAGCATAGCTAAGGTGGCATTAAACGGAGGAGTCCCCCCGCTCACGTTATAGTAGACGTACACCTCTTGACCAACGTCGAACAGTGTTCGGTTCAGATGCACCGTGAAGGAAGGATCGGGGTTGACTACCACAGCCACCTTTGGGGTGCTGATAGTCTGCCCCGTGGAGTCTGAGACCGTCACCAGATAGTATGAGTTGAATTCAAAGGTGCCGAGTTGCAGTGTCGCGTTAAAGTCGTAGCCAGAAAAGGTTCCCTGTTCGACCACTGAGCCGCCTAGGTATACTCGGTAGCTGAAGGGCGGTGACCCTCCTGCGACAGCGAGGCTGATAGAAGCGTTCACGGCGAGCCCTGCATCCGTGAACACCGGTTCAAGGTGGTCGTAGAGGAAAGTGAACCCTATGGCCCCAGTCACAAGCGTCGTGGCGTTCGCGTATTCGGTTGCACCATCGTCGCTGATCTCATGCAGATCGCTGGGAGGATTGAATATCAGGGGAAAAGGCGTCTGATCGTAGAAGAGAAGCTGATCGCTGGAAACGTTAAACTCCAAAACCCAGAGCCAACCGGAGCTCAGGTGTCCTGGGCCTTCGGAGTACACGGCCTCGTGTTCGGCTCCGTAAAAGGGGCTCACATGGTACCATTCGGTCATCAACCCCGTGAAAAACCCTTTTGAATTCGACTTATAGTACGGGCTTCCCACGAACGTGGATGCGCCGAACGAACTATAGCTTACTGCGGCAGAGGCCCCGGTTTGAAGGTCTCTGGCCGACATGTACACCTTTCCGGTCGAACGGTTTAAGACGAGTCGCACAAGAACTTCGTCCCCGTTGTTCACAGCTCCGTTGAAATCGGCCACGCCACCCTGTCCTGAGGGGAAAATCGGGGTCACGTTGGGCGCATACACCTCGTAGTTAAGGTGGAAGCCCGCGTCGTAGCCTCCGCCGAGATAAGGCCAATCGTATGAGACGCCCACCTGATACCAGTACCCTTTCTCCGTCAACCCGTTAACAAGATAGGCGGGCCCGTACCCGTAAGAGTCCGTCTGACTTACAGCGGTAATGTTGTAGGAAACTATAGTGAAATTCTGTGTGAAGCTCTCCCCAAGCTGTTCGTCGAAGCTGACGGCAGGAGCAGCCGTGGAGAGATTCGCTGACCCAGAAGCCTCGGGGAGACTGGGGGAGACTGCGCCGAAAGCAGAAGCAACCACGTTTACCGGAGCCTTAGACGCCGACTGCGCCCGCTGAACCGATCCGGCCGCAGAATGAGTGGCGTGGAGGGCGCTCGCGGGCGTCAAAACAGTCAGAACCAGCAAAAGGAGCAGAAGCTTCGAATACACCTTGAAAACAAACCTTCACTCCGTCATATTTGTTGCGTCCAATTAGGTTTTCGGACTTCCAGTAACGCAACATGACTTCCGCAAGGACAGGGGTTCGCCGTATCCGGAGCTTGGAACAGGAAACCGTGGCATAACAGGCCTTTCGGGCGCTTAAAAAACCGTAGGCTGCGTAAACCTGTGTTGGATTCAGTTCACGCCCAAAACCCTGTGGAGCGCCCTGACACACGTCAGATGGCGTCGGAACACTGTTCTCCGAAAGGGTTGCGGTGTCTGCGGTGTACGGCTTAAACCACTAATCAAAGACCGAATGCCGCTTACGCCTGCGGGGCCTCCGCTTGCTTTTTCAGGCTCTCCACGAGTCTCGCGGTGTCCTCTACTGTTTGCACGTACCTTTGACGACCCATCAGACCCCGCGTGAGGTAAAGTTCTCCGTACTTTGAAGCGTCGTCCGCAAACAGGGCGACTGCAACACCTTCGCTGAGCCCAATCTTCTCGACGGCTGCGAATACGGCTCCAGATGAAGGACCCACGGCGAGCCTGTTTTTGTCTGCAAGCTCCGAGACCGCGGAGAACGCTTCTTCATCGGATACAGTTACCCACTGGTCAACAAGATGGATCCTTCTTTCAAGAAGTTCGGGTGTAGCCGACTCCTCCAGGTTCCTCAGACCCTGAACGTGATGGTTTCTCTGAGGCTGAACGCCTATCACCTTTATTGAGGGATTCTTCGACTTAAGGTAGGCTGAGACGCCTGTAAGGGTTCCACCAGTGCCCACTCCAGCTATAAAATGCGTTATCTTACCCTGTGTCGCCCGCCATATCTCTGGCCCAGTTGTTTCAAAATGTGAAAGATAGTTGGCCTCATTCGAATACTGGTCCAGCATAACGTATGCGCCCGGGAAACTTTTCACGTAAGCTTCGGCGAGGCTGATCGCCTGATCGGTTCCACTTCCGACTCTTGGGCACAGGTCGTCGTCGGCTTCCAAGACCTCTGCTCCAAGTTCACGCATCTTACGCTTAGTTTCTTCGCTCGCACGTACAGGTACAACCATGACAGCTTTCAAACCCAGCGAAGAGCACAGGCCGGCGAGAGCGATGCCAGTGTTACCGGAAGTCGGCTCTATCACGGAGGTCTTCCCAGGCACAAGGCGCCCGTCTTCTAGGGCTTTGGAAATCATCCAGGCGGCTGGCCTATCCTTCAGGGAACCGAACCGGTTGGCGAACTCGAGTTTCGCATACACCTTTAGCTTCCCCGTATCCCTGACGGTAACGGTCGGAGTGTTTCCTATGCCCTTGAAGAAAGCAGTTTGAGCGCAGTAGTTCATGCATCAGATCAAACGATTTAGTGATGGGCCCTATTTTAAACTATGACATTAGTCATAGAATATTCTCCCACGACTTAACGGTCCGGCTTCTTGAAGAACTGTGTCTGACACCGTCTCCCGCTACCCTTTTAACGGGCTTTCACTTCAACGCCGAGACCGCCCGGTGGAAACCATTGGCCCATGCTTCTACTTCTCGCTCAAAGATTTTTCCTTCTCAGACAGATGTCAGAACGCTTCTCGTATATAACGCACTGCAGGGCCTTTACACCGGATACATAGGAGTCTTCTGGCAGCCGTTCCTGATTTCGCTTGGAATAGGCGTCGCAACCATAGGTCTTCTCGAAGGCTTGGCGGGGAGGTCCGGAATCCTCGCAAGCAGCGTGCAGGTGATAGGTGGAAGACTTTCAGATAGTGTAGGAAGAAAGAGACTTGTGCTTGCCGGAAGCGGATTCCTTGTCTCATGCTGGTCCGTGGCTTCGCTTGCGTTCTACCTACGTGAAACCGCGCTTATTCCCCTATCATACGTGCTGTGGAGTCTTAGCGCGGCGGCACTCCCAGTGCTGGACGCTGTCCTAGCAGACAACGTGGCAAGCCACGAACGGCCCAGAGTCTACAGTCTTGTGACCGCGGCGAACACAGTCCCGAGCGGGGCGATGGGTTATCTCGCAGGCACAGTGCTCTACCGGTTCGGGCCCATCACACTGCTCATTCTGGCAGCCATCCTTGAGGCCTCAGGCTTTCTTCTACTAAGCCGCCGGCTGACAACGAGGCCCGCGCCGCTACTGGAAAAGGAGGCGGAAAGGGAGGCGGGCAGACTCGTGGACGTGTTTGCCAGAGTGAGAAAACACTGGAAACTTTTCCTGACTTTCGCAGCCGACTCTGTTTCCTGGTCTATTGGTTTCTCGATAGTCTACGCTCTTCTAAGAGCTGACAAAGGATTCGGGCCAGGACTATTCGCTGAAATAGCAGGCTTCATGCCGCTGGGCATGATAGTGGGCACTGTTCCCGGGGGATTCCTGGCAACAAGGATAGGTGCCCGCACCCTGCTAACTGTCTCAGAGGCTCTGGGCTGCTCGATGTGGCTTGGCTGGGCTCTTTACCCTCAGCCTGCGCTGGTCCCAGTGTATTCGTTTGTCTGGGGTGTCGCAATCATGACCTGGGTGCCTGTGCAGTTTCAGGTGGCCACCGCTTCCTTTCCAGGAGAAAACAGAGGCGAGCTGCTGGGAGCTCTCGCAACGTTCAGGGGACTCATCGCGTCTTCGGGGCCGTTCATCGCCACCGCCCTCTACTTGAAGGCGGGTTATTCGGCGCCGTTTCTCGCTAGCTCCCTAGGTATCGCTTTGACCATAATTCTGATTCTGAAGCTTCTTCCTCCAGTTCACACCAAGGAGCTCGGCTTCAACGGTCCGGATGAACTCGAACAGAAACAGACCTAGCTAACGGAGGGGGGAGCAGTCTTTAGCCTAGAGGCAAACGTGTGACGTAGCTTCGCAACCTTTGGAGACACCACGAGCCTGCAGTATGGTTTGTCAGGGTTCTTCCTGAAATAGTGCTGGTGGTACTCTTCCGCCCTGTAGAACGCCTTGAATGGCTCAACCTGCGTCACGATCGGCGCGTCGAACACGTGCTCTGACTCAAGGCGAGCTATCTTTTTGAGCGCAGCCTCTTTCTGGTTTTCATCATGATAAAA
>JAVZLA010000061.1:0-7191 GCA_038883995.1 Thermoprotei archaeon
ACCTTGGCAGAACAACCAGTGTAAACTTCAACAGTTTCAGCGAATCGCGGAGTATCTGACTGTATCTCGATCCCTGTGAACTACCCGTAACATATGAAGCCTTGACCTCCTCAGGTCTGAAAAGAACAACAGGTTCCTTCCAATCTTTGGTGTAAGGGATCGGCTTGGGCCTGTAATCCTTCAGCCATTCGACAACTTCCAGTCCACGATAGCGTACAAGCGAATTATTTTTGGGTCCAAACTTTTTCCAGGCGCTTGACGGAATAAAAGAAGTGGTGATCAGTTTGTCGCTGAGAGGCACTGTAAGACGGGCCACGGCTTCTGCGTGAGGCGAGTCGTTGACGTTGACGGTTTTCAGACCTAGGCCGAACGCTACACGGGTGGCTTCCGGAGAAGCATGGGAGACCATCGCTATCAAATCCTTTCCAGAAACAGTCTCCGCGAGCTGCACAGTTCTTCTGGAACTTTCCAGAAGCTTGCTCGACAGGTCTGCGCCACCATGTTTCCCCACGTAGAGAGGGTTCAGCCCCAGAATACGAGCCATCCCGGGGATCTCGTCGTACTGTCTTGACGTCAAGAGAAATCCGTATCCTCTTTTTTCGGCAAGCGACCTGACATGTGAGGCAAGCCGCAGGTGTTTGGGCGTCAGCGCGTCAAACCAGATTACACCATTCAATGGTGTACACCTCGTGGGAAGCCGTCGTGAGGAATCCGAGCACCTCGGTCGAAACATTTCGACTGGTGAAAAAAGGTTTGTGCTTGTGTGCTGGAACACCCGTAGGAAACTACGCTGTCCGGTGTTCCGAGAAAGGTGGACCAGAATTCAAAGATGGTGTCGCTCAGAACAAACACCATCCAAAGAAGGTGAAACCGGCTCGCAACTCAACCATACGACGCCGCGTCGTACAGGTCGGAGGCGAAGGATCGGGAAACGCTTTTCGTAGCAACTCTTATCAGATCTGGGTAAGTGTCGGAGGCCGCATATGGCTGCGGACGCCTTCAGAACCCGTTTAGCAGGAGCCTGCGAGCTGTTTTGTTCGTTCAAACCCAATCTCAATGTCCGGGAAGCCGTCCTGTCAGCCCTGTCCTTTGATAGGGTTGTCATAACCTTTGACTACGGTTCACGTGTCTATGCCGAGTTTGCTTCATGGCCTCTGATTGCAGCGGGATACAGTGTGACGCTGGCGAACACCCATACGGCCCAATATTTTCTAGCCCCGTACGCCGATCCGGGAACCTGTTTCTTCAACTTTTCATCGGATCCATACTCGGTTCAACAGGTGCAGTTGGCGTCCGCTATCAGAGTTATGGGATACAGCTCGGTTTCCTTGACATCGTTTGACGCCTCCCGTGTCGACGCCTCCTCCCGGCTCTACGGCACCGTGCCCGAATCAGTTCACCTTACTTCAGGAGACGGCGCCGTGTCCCTGATGAGCGGAATCAAAAACGTGTGCTATGCGTTTACCAGTGCGGCCGTATCGAAACGCGGGTTGCCTAGGCTTTCACGTGTGTCAGAAACACTGCTGGTTGAAAAAGACGTCCTGTTCGAGTATCTGAGCAAGGCCACGGAATCACTGGAAGACAAGTCCAGCCCGCTGCTGGGAGCAGAAGGACCATTTCTTAGCGCCGCAAAATGCGTCAGCTTCCTGAAGTCGGATTTCAAAACCGTCTCCTTGAGCAAACTCGCCTATTCGCCGCCCAAACAACAGGCCGAAATATGGTCTTCTGACATAGACAATGAACTCGTCGCCAGAATAAGGTTTCAGACACCTTCTCAAACCAAACTGAACGTAGTGCACTTCGGCTTCGACCCTCTTTCAGCAGCCCTGGTTTTGCCGTACGCTGTCGTGAAAGCGGGAGCCGAAATCCCGTTCAGAGAACACTTTACGCCGCGCTGAGCAACACAGATATGAACCCCCAAGCGGGGTTGTTTCAGCGATGAATCCGACTCTGATGGACATACTTCAATGCCCGGAGTGCACCTCCCCTCAGCTGGGTCTTGTAACAGCCGAACAAAAAGATGGGGAAATATGGTTGGCGGTTATTGTCTGCAAGGCGTGTAAAAGATGGTACCCGGTGATAAACGGAATCCCACACATGCTTCCGGACGAGATGCGCCAATCCGAGGACAAAGCGTTCGTGTCCTCTAACGGGCACAGGTTTCCCGGCCTTAATCTTTCGGTTAATCCTCCACATTACTCGGAAGTGTAGCACACCATATGGGAAAGACTGCTTATAAGTATGTGTTGCAGGAGGTCGGTTATCGATCATGAGAAAAGCAACCGTTTGCCTCGTGGCCCTCATCGTGGCCTGTCTGGTGCTGAGTCAAACTGGAGCCGTGCTTGGATCGCCAGCATCCTCCACGGCGGCCATCAGCGTGGCCCGCGCCACAACTGTTTACGGCAACTATGCAACAGCCTCAGACAGGGTTACGGTTGTCAACGGCACGGTTTCGAACCTGATAGCGTATTTTCCTTCCGGCACAAGCATACTCACCGTTACAGGTCAAGATGTCGGCTACGAATACCAGTTGAGCTCTTCGCCCGCTCGGGTGGTGGTCGGATTGGCCCAGCCTCTTAGCGCAGGCGAGTCCACTACCCTGAAATACGTTTACACGGGCTTTTCAACCGGAGGCGACGGGGATCTGGGGATTCAGCCCGGCTACTCCGTCGCATCTGTCAACGACACTTCCATGGTGACTTATGGTCTGAGCAACCTCTCTATGGTTTTGCAGATGACTTACAGGGGCAGGCTCACGAACATCACCAGAGGCGTCACCTATAATTTCACGGGCGTCACACAGCCCGGAAACTTCACGGAGGGCACACTCAGCCAGGACCCATTCGGGTTCCAGGTGTATCTGAACGAGCTAAAGCGCACGGTGAGCTATTCGGGCAACGGGTACACGGTTTCCGACTCCCTCAGGGTTGTCTGGTCGTCTCTGGGTAGCGGACAGGACATATACCTGGCTTTGCCAGCGAACGTGGTGAAGAACTCTGTAAAAGCGTTCGACTCATACGGTAATCTTTCGTTTACGCTGCAGTCGAACAGGTTTACTAACCAGTCCCTGATGGTGGTAACTCCAAGATATCAGCTCGGCCAAGGAAACTCATACGTGTTCCAAATCACCTATAGGGTGCCGGGAAAGACGGTTGCCCTGACGTCTCTCGGCTTCTACAGCACATTCGTGCAGACAGCCTTGATTCAGGCAACCGGCTCCGAACCTGATGTTCAGGGATGGTCCGCGGGATACCAGGGCTACACTGCTTCTTTTACTGATCTTTACGCGGGCTCTCTTCCAGAGGCGTCGTTCTCACCGAAGCCTGCGCCAGAGACTTTTGCTACCGCGGCAACAGTGGTTCTTGTTGCAGGCTTTATCATACTGGTTTCTACTGCTGTTTACACCTCGACGACAGTAAGAAAGAAGACGTCCAAAGCTGCGCCCGCCCCCAAACTGTTTGTGACGCTCCAAGAAACGCTCGACTCGCTTGAGGCCGCTGTGGAGAACACACAGAAATACATCAACGGCTCAGTTAGAATCAATGTGGCGTCCGGGTCCGTGAGTGTACTAGTCGAACAAGAGAGGAAACTGGTGAAGGAGCTCGGAGACGCGGTTAGCCAAAAGGAGATAGCCAAATCCTCTCAGGATGCGCTTGTCTCGTCCTTCAGACAGGCCAGAACAGCATTGAGCGACCTAGTGGACCTGCAGTCCCAGCTGAACCAGAAGAAGATCAGGCAGAACCTTTACACCGAGATAAGGACACGCTACCAGAAGAACCTTCAATCAGCAGTCTCCAGGTTCAAAACAGAATTGAACGACCTAAGACGCTAGCATGGCCGAACGTAACTGTTAAATTCTCAGCCCGACCCCTCAGCATGCAGCCCCGTCGTCTAGAGGCCAAGGATAGGGGACTTTGGATCCCTTGACGCCGGTTCGAATCCGGCCGGGGCTAGTTAGCCGGTCGGTGGCCACGAATTTGCCCAAACCCACAGTCAAAGAAGCTTCATCCGTATATGATTACATCCATGGAAGGACGGCGCTAATGGTTTTCTGGCACTACGCGTCGACGCAGGGCAGGAAAGCACTGAGGTCTGCGGAAACCCTGCATGCCATGTATTCCGATTCGGGTCTACGTGTTGTAAGCGTCCACACCCCGGTATACAGGTTTGAATTCGACCGCCAGAATCTGTGGAAAGCGGTTTCGGAAACCAAGTGGGCTCACAGAATATTTCATGACTCCTCGTGTGTTTTGGCAGCCGAACTGAAAGTAACATGGCTCCCCAGCGCCATTGTCTTCGACGCCGAAGGCTCTGAACGCCTGTTTTCCCCTGGCGACCCAGCCAGCTATGAGGTTAATCTCGCGATCAGAGATCTTCTCAGCTTCAGAGAAACATCCGGAAAAAAGGGGCCATCTTTGGTCGAACAATTTATGGAGAGAGCTTACAAGCCTGAAACCGGTTTCTCCCCTCCGCTCAGATTCGGAGACGCCGGCGTGCGCTCCAAGTCGCTCCAAGGGCCCCGGCGGGCCCGAATAATCTTAGAAGAAGGATTCAGACGCACCGAGGATTCCGTTGTGACGGGACCAGAGCGGTGTGCGGTCATGGCGCTAAACTATTACGGAAGAGAAGTCAATCTGGTTCTGGCCCCGCTCGGAGACCAAGTGCGCATAGAAGTCACTTTGGACGGGGGACGTGTGCCAGCATACATTTTGGGAGAAGATCTGCTAATCGAGAGCAACAGGACGCTGGTACGCGCACATGGATCAGACGTTTACAGGCTCATTGATGGAGGATGGGGTTCGCATCTGCTTGAACTCAGAGTCAACGGCGCCGTGGAGTTCTACGAGATAAGCTTCGGCTGAGCGGGTTCAGCTTTCAAATACTTGTGTCTGTAGATGGGGCACACGTCTCTTGTGTTGTCTTCGAAGCAGACATTGAAGGTTTGACAGGGTGGAAGAGCATAGTAGCTCAGGGTTTTGTCGCCTCTGAAGCCTGATGCCGGTGAACCCCACGCGATTTTGCTGACCATAGCCTTGGCTACGCCCCTGATCTCCCACTGTGCCTTTTCACAGGTTCTAAGCGGCAGGTTTCCAACCATGTTCCAGCCGTCTATTTCAACCACGTCGTAGATGAGGTGCGAATTAGGCAGGAAAATGACCGCTTCTTCCGGCCCCAGCTCATTCTTTACATCTTCGTATAAAGTGTAGAGTCTGTTGATTGCCGAGTCATAAGCCTCTTTCAGACCGTTTTGCTCGATGCTGGGAGGAGTCATATACTCGAATCTGTCCGCGGCAACGTATATCGGTTCGAAGTCATGGTTCCACGTTCTGTGCCTTATCGCCTGATGAGCCGCTTCAAGAGAAAACCTGATCAGAAAAACAGCTCTTATGTGAAGCAGGTTAACAAGGAACGATGGATCCTGCTCTTCAAGCTTTCTTCTGACGGTCTCCCTGTCAAGGCAGAGGCCCGGATCCGAAAAGCTGAGCAGCGTAACTTTGTTTGCACCGTGTTTTCCAACCGCGTCCCTTACGAATCTGTTTTCGCGGGCGAAAAGCTGGGGGCCCGGGAAATATCTCCTTAGCTCGTAGTTGGGGCCTCTGTCTTTGAACACTTCGGGAGATATCTCTGACAGTGCTTTGGAGACCTGTTCAACAGAATCCCTTACAACGGAGGGAAGAAGCAGGCTTCGGCTGCGGATGAGAGCCGACACATAGGTGTACTCCCGCCCCCCTCCGATCGTTGTTATGTTACTGTTTACCGCAAGAGGAAGCACGGAGCGCGCGTCTTCCGGGAGAACACCCTGAGAGATGAATTCTCTGTACGCGTCATAGCAGTTTAAGAGAACTTCTTCAGCGCGTTTCATGAACCTGGATGAACGCACTGTTCGAGGAAGGTGAAAGCTGTTTGCCTGCGTGTAACGCAGGGACTGCTGCTCGTGGTTCAGGTGATGTGGAGAACACCAGAACAAAGTGCACAGCCTCGGAACATTTTCACCCACAACCAGATAGGAGCCCATGTCAGCAACATCTATGTGGCCGTGGGCAAGCGTGTTATCGAACACCTTTGAAGCATACCCTTCCAGATAGCTGGCCAACTCTTGTTTGCCGCAGCCCGGATTCTGCGCCAGGAACCTTTCAACCTTGGATTCAAGAATTTCATAAATGCTGGACTGTGAATGTGTTCCCGCCGCGCATAGCGCGCTAAAAAGCTGAGGTCCAACTTCTAGTTCGAAAGGAAGCCGCTTTTTCGGCGCACCATCTTCAACGGTAGAATCCATATGGACCCCGAATGTTGCTCCCGCCACGCTAAATTTCTGATCGAGCAGCCGAATCATTCGGAAGTCAAGTGCGCGACCCGCTTAAGTGTCTGTTGCTCGGTTCTCCGCTCTGGGGCGGGAGCGCACCGCGGAGACGGGCGGTCTGAGCGAAAGAAGCAGTGATGACCCATTGCAGGGGCGGGCGCCGCTAAACCTTTAGATAGCGCAGCAGTATGCATAGCTGGAAGGGGCTGGTAGCTCAGTTCGCAGAGCGCCCGCTTCGCACGCGGGAGGTCGCGGGTTCAAATCCCGCCCAGTCCATTTAATCTATTAATCGAACACTATTTGTCTGACCACTCGATCTTGCTTCGCAAGACTTCCAGCTCGCTTCGGGTACATTATTCTCTCCTGCGGAGTGCAATTTGAGGGGAATAGGGGAGAGGGGTTTTCGTGCTGTGCATGTTTATTAGGGATACCAATTGCAAGGCACTGCGGCAATTCCCTTCTGGAGAAAAGTCTTGAGCCAAAAGGCTTGGCGGGCAGAAATGAGAAAACTCTTATAAACATAACATCTAATAATATGACTTATAGTGAAACCAGGCTCAGAAAATGCTAAGTGCGCTATTCATAACCAGTTAGTCCACAACGTTGGACTCTACTATGTGTGCTATGAATTAAGTAGGAGAGGATTGGACGCTATGCCCACCCCCCGTAATGTGAGAGGAATTGATGTTGTTGCATACAACCAGAAAGGTTCAAAAAGACATACGATAAAAGTGAAGAGTCTTTCATGCAAAAACCCCGTCCCCTTCGGCAACAGCCTTAATACCCTCATAGCGGAATACATCTTCATCGTGAACAATGTTTCTGATGTCCCGAATCTCTACATTGTAGATACACCAACGGCAAAACCCATAATTCATGAACAAACTAAG
>JAVZLA010000062.1:0-6491 GCA_038883995.1 Thermoprotei archaeon
TTCAATCACGGTTCAGATAGACGACGCTCCGAGACCAGACGAACTTGTCCTGATAGCCGCCGCCGGAATAGGTGGACGGCCGCATGCGAGAACAGTGGGGCTGACCGCTGACAGAATTATCGGAAAAGACGGGCTCAGATAGCGCAGAGATCCTCCTCTGACTACGGTTGAAAGCACGGCCCCATTCTTGCAACGTTTGAAAGCGGGGTTCGGCGGACGGAACGCTGGACCAAGCCCTAACAGAGGTTCTACGAAATCCTGAAACCGCTTTACGCGTCCAAGGCTTTGCGGCCGCGTGCTGGATGAAAACTTTCCACGTATTTCAAAGCTATCAGCGACGCAGGATACAGGACTGATTCTTCCAGCTCTATATGATGCATAAGGTTTTCCGCGAGTTCCATGGCCCCCTGATCCCCGATTTTCAGTGCCGAGTCACGAAACTTCAGAATCGAATGCAGCATTCCCTTGTGCTCCTCGAACAGAGAACGATATTTCGCTGAAAGAGTATCTGTGAGTTCAACAGGTTTCCCGTCGTCTCCCAGAATGAATGGAGCGAGCTCCCCTAGAACGCCGAGAACAGGTAGCACCAATTCTTCTTCTTTTTCCATATGCGGTCTGAAATCTACGAGTATGCGTCTTGCGTCGACGCCCAAGCTGTCCGACCTAGCTGCCAGCGACTCCAGCGAATCCAAGAGTTCACGGTGTTCATGACGTAAAACGTCGTCGGTTTTCATGGGTTACAATAACCTTTGATGTGGTTAAGTGTTCTCCCAAAGCCTTTCGGTTGAAAATACGGGTTAAAAGCGTTACAAAACAGCGTCCAACCCCTAACAGCGAATTCAGATTCAGACATACAACGGCTAAACTTAACACATGCCGGAGACACTTGTGTGCCGCGGGCCGTAAATCTGTGCGGAAAACCGGGTCGCCTTCCCGTCACCGCGATGTGCGCGCACCTGGACGCTGATGCAGGTCTAATTCACTAGTCCTTTTTCTTTTAGTTTACGCAGTAGAAAGTGGAAGTAAACTGCACCTCTTAGGGGTCCCCAGTTCGATGTCACTTCCTTCACTTCCTCGTAGCTGAGCCGATGGTCTGCGTTCAGCCATGTGGCCACGCTTTTCGCCGCCCCCACATCGTCGCCCGGATATATGTCGAGTCTGCCCAGTCCTCTCAGCAGTGTGTATTCAGCCGACCACCTGCCTATCCCCTTGAAGGCGTCAAGTCTACGGATAGCTTCGTCGTCACCCATCTTCTCGTAGAGTTCGTATTCAAGTTCGCCGTGTAGCTGTGCGCGTGCCAGGCTGATCATCGTTTCCGCCTTACTGGCGCTGAAGCCGAGGGCCCGTATGTCCGATGCGGCTGCCTTCGATATTTTTTCCGCCGACGGAAAGGAGAAGGCGAAGCCCGATACCCCGCGAACTCTGGAGCCGAATTTCTGTGAAAGCCTTGTAACCAGAGTCAGACCGGCTTCCAGCGAAACCTGCTGGCAGGCTACAGCGTTCGCAAGTGTTTCGAACATCGTAGGGAATCGAGGAGGCTTTAGGCCTCTCAGCGGCCGCACCAATTCCAGCAGTCGGGCGTCGTGTTCAGCCCTCTCATATAGGGGCGTAAGGTCTACGTGTGTTCCGAGCATGTGTCTGATCGTCTTCTCTAATTCTCCTTCGAGGGCGCCTGCGCTCGTCTTCGACCAGGCTTCTACGAGTAGCCGTGGTTCTTCAGGCGACCCGTTCTGCTTCACTTCAAAAGCCACGGTTTGTCCCTGTACTAACAGAATTCTTCTGTAAACGTCTCCCTGGTACAGGTCGACGCGGTTCACGCTTCTTCTTTTCAGCGCCCAAGCCGTGTAATCAAGCCTGAAGGGTGGACGTGGTTCAATTTCGAAGCAGGTTCGCTGCATTTTGCAGGTAAGGACCCAACCTGTTTGGTGGGAACGTCCTCATAAAGGGAGTGACCGGACTCCTATAATGTGTCTGCTCTCGCTAGTCCATTATTGCCGGCGGTGCATTTGGGTTCGGCTCCATTTTCTTCAAGGATGAACCAAGGTCTCTGGTTGCTTCTGTAAGCCTGAGCCTTCTGTGTTCTATTTCTTCCGCCTTTAACTCGGCTTCGGGTTCCACGGCTTCAAGCAGACCTGTAATGGCTTCCACCACGCTGGTTTCGTAGGCGAGTCTACGGGTTTCGATGTCGAGGACCTGTGTTAGATGTCCTGTTAGTTCGCGTGCGAATCTCAGCATGTTTTCGAGATTTATGAAGAAAGAGTCTATTTTCTGAATGTAGCTGTCTTCGAGAATTGTGGGATACATGTTGAGTTGATAAGAAGTTGATGAGCGGTCAAACACTCGACCAGAGGGTGGAGGGCGAAAACCATGGTTTTAGAGATGGGTTTCGACTCAGACGTAATGAGGCATGCTCTAAGAGCCGTGGCGGCGGTTCGGCCATGCTCGAGAAACCCCTGTACCCGAAACCTTGTGGAAAAAGAGAAGCACTTCGCGTTGACCTTGCAGGCCTGAATGTTCCAGGATAGCCTTATCCATCAACTCCCTTCATAATTTTCTGAGCTTCAAGCTGCAGGAGATATGTCTTGGCTTCCAGTCCCGCCGAGTAGCCCCCAATCCCCCTTGAGCCAACCACCCTATGGCAGGGTACAACGATCTCGACTGGGTTCCTGCCGCACGCGAAGCCAACGGCCCTGTAACATCGAACTCCGAGCGCCTGTGACACCTGTTTATAGCTTCTTGTCTTCGCGTAAGGTATCTTTGTAAGCTGTTCCCAGACAGCGCGCTGGAATGGTGTGCCAGTTTTGAACTCGACCGGTAAGTCGAACACGCGTCTTCCACCCCTGAAATACTCGTCGAGCTCCCGGGCGGCCAAGCGGGTCATAGCATTCGGGTCAGGGACGCCTGCAGCGGTCACCCTTTTAATGGATGTAACGGCGTGACGGTTGCAAACAATCTCATAGTAGCCAATCGGCGAGCGGAAATACTCTTTGAATAATTTCTCTTTCACAGCTAACCCGATTTCCCGTAGACTAAAAACTTGCTGGCCAGCAGCCGGCTTCTGCTGGACGCGGTTCGGCCCGGTTCAACCTTTAGTAGACAACAGTCACGACACCACTTTCCTTTAGCCTCAAAAAGAACCTTGAAGCCTCCGCTCCATACATTGATGTTTCGACTTCACCTAACAGTGCCTCAACAGGGACTGTTCTGGTTTGGCTGTACGCCCTGCGCTGTCTGCCCGCCGCCGGCCTTCGAAGTAATCGCTGAACCGGTATAACCTCCCAGGATTCCTATTGCGAACGAGTATACGAGCGTAAGGAGAAGCGGAAAGGCGGCGCCGCCGGGTATCCCTATTATATGTGAGAGCAGCGCGCTCTGAGCTATTCCACTATCTCCCTGCACACCAACGATTATGCCGGTGCCCAAGGCTGATGCTGCGCCGAGGATGCTGTGTCTTATTTGGCCACGGGTTGCTGCACCCAGTGCGAAGGCGGCCAAGGATAGCAGATACCAGTAGCCCAAGTAGGACAGGAGGGCTGACAGTAGCAACTGGATAAGGTACATTGGCCAGGTCTTTATAGCCGTACACCTTCCTTGTAAAGGTAGAAGAACTTTTGGGGCGCGTTGGAGGGTATAAGTGTATAGTATTCTCCGATGTTCCACGCTTTGAAGGTGTTAGAGTAGTAGGGGCTCACAGGGCTCTCACTCACTCCTCCCGGATAGATGCCGAGTGCGCCAAGCGGGTTTGACATGTCCACAACCATTCTCCACGATGGGCCGAAGCTCGAGGTTAAACCGTAGGCGGCGTTAACCGTGTTGCCGTCGCCTGAAGCCGGAAGACTCTGAGTGTTCATGGCCTGGATGCCGAAAAAGCTTGCGAGCATCCTTGTGTGAACGTCGCCCCAGCTCCATTTATCCGAGTAGGCTCCTAGCGTATGCGTGAGGTTGCCGACGGCTTCAAGGTAGGCGGCCACCATGTCTTCTGCCGCGTTGGAATATGTGTGGTTGACAGGGTTGGAGAACCACTGTACGTTCGTATAGTTAGCAGTCCAGTTCTCAAGGTCTTCTATGAGTGGCCCATGATAGTAGTCGTCCGCCCCCAGGAAGAAGCTAACCGAGCCGAAGCCTTCGGACGGAGTTATATTGTAGTAGTGTAGCCAAGGAGAAAACACATAGGTGACGTAGTCGTTAAGCCAGTAGTAATATACTGTCGGTGCGGTTGAGTTGGCGTACATGTCCCCGTTCCATGCTGCGAGGGATTGGTATTCTGGCGTGTTTCCGTATCCAGATTCGGCCAAGGCTGCCAGCAGGGGTTTAAGAAACAGTTCTGTCGAGTAGTCGTGTACGTTTAGCTGCAGGGCCACCAATGTACTAATGTTAACCGCATGAGCCGAGGAGAGCGTGGCGAAGATTTCGTCGGCTCTGAACCCTGATTCATAGTCCCAGCCGACATAGTAGGGGTAACCTTTCGACACTGTTATCTGGTTGGCCGAGAAAACGAATCCCCTGGCTGGGTCGTAAAGCGATGGCTGCTGGGATATTGGAATGAAACCCTCCCAATCATATGGCCCTGTGCCGGGAAGTATCCCTCTCGGGTTGCCTTCAGCGATTATGGGGTAGTCTCCGTAACTGAATATGCCTATGTTGCCTTCCGAGTCGGCAGAAGCCCAGTTCTGTGTGGCGACCTTAAAGTACTTGGCAGCGAGCGACTGGAACTCTCTGACGGAAGTGGCGTTGTCAACTCCGAGGAAGAACTTTATCTCATAACTGGGGGTAAGGCCCACCCAGTCCATTGCTATCGTTATCGGCTTCAGCTGGATGGCAACCCCGTTGACGGCTCTAAGCACGGTTAGATGATAAGGGCGTGAGCCTTTCACGTATATGGTTTCATTGGTGACAGTGAAGCGTACCCAGGCGCCGTCGTGGTAATATTCGTAGGGGTGAGCTGGGCTGGTTTTTTCAGCGTAAAAGTACGTCTGCTGTATCTGTCCGTTTGTGGCACCCCAAGCCAAGTAGGGGTTGTGGCCGAGAATCACTCCCGGGAAGCCTGGGAACACGACTCCTACGACGTTCTGGCCCGGTGAAACAAGCTGGAAGCCCATCCAGATGGATGGCACAGTGGTTGAAAGGTGCGGGTCGTTGGCCAGCATCGCTCCACCAGTGGTCAGAGGGGTGTTAACAGCCCAATCGTTGCTTCCAAGATCCTTTAGTGACAACAAAAGTTCGGAGATATTCATGTACGTTGCCCCCCATCCAACTGTAAGGTTTAGAGGCACGCCGTATGTGGGCGGATCTGGTGGAGTGTCGTTGAGCGGATAGAAGTAGCTTGGAGTGTACAGTGAAAGGTTAGCCAAGTCGCCTCTCTCCTGATAGATCTGGGGGTTGGAGCCCCGGGGCACGATGGGGTTCTGCACGCCGCTGGGGTAAGCCGGATAGAAGGCTGCTACCATGTTTGAAGGCATTTTTTCAAGCGCGTAGGTAAAGTAGAGCGGGTCGAACTGTGCCGCCGTGTTCTCCCAGAGGAAAAGTTGCTGGACGGCGAGCACGTCAGCCACACTCCAGTTTGTAGGTCTAAAGCCCAGAAGCTTGAGTATTAACGGCATGCGCCCAGGGTTCGCCGTTGCAATGTACGTGTTTATACCATGCACAAACTCGTTGAGTGCCATGTATGTGTAGCCGCCCGAAGCAGACAGGTTGGCTGCTTCGATTTCCCCGAGCTGTAGGTTTCCAAGTTCCCTGTTAAATATGTCCGATGATATTGCTCCCTGACCGACCACGCTTGAAAGGTTTCCTGTAGCTGTGAGCAGCAGGAACTCCATCTGCGCAAGCCTGTACTCGGCCTCAAGATAGCCTTGCTCGAAGTAAACCGCCCACGTTTCGTTCGATGCGATACCCATAAAGCCGTCCTGTTCCCTGAACACGGTTATCGACGCGTGGCGGCCAGCTTGGGACAACACAAAACTCTGTGTGTTGTTCGCATAAGGAGACTCGGCAACCCACACACCCGAAGAGGGGTTGAGGAGGCCGAACAAGGCGGGGAGCGGTCCAATGGACACGAACCCGGAGAGCATCACGGTGGCAAGTAACACAAGAGACACCGCGAATCTGACGCGACGCATAGAACGGACAGTGACTACACGGCTTTAATTTTTTCCATACACGGGTTAGACAAATTCAAGGATATCTGCCACGCACTCTTGGCGTGACCGCCATCGGAATGGGCAAACAAAGTTGCATACCTGCAATCAGACGACGGATTAAATTCTGGTCTGAGGAGGCCTTTTATGCTGAAAGCAGTTTACAGTCTCTGATGGCGAAAGGCCGCTATCCCTATTTGCGTGTTCGAAAAAAGAAGAACAAGCAGAAGTGGTACGCTAAGAGAGCGGGCGGCGAGGCCGCTGACAAGTAGGCTTCATGGGCTCGCTACGCCTCCAGAAGTCATGAGATGACTGACACAATTTCATTCGGCGAACCCCATGAACTGCTGGTAGGAG
>JAVZLA010000063.1:0-6462 GCA_038883995.1 Thermoprotei archaeon
CTTCGGACGCACGTACGACGAGAGCGACGTTAAGTACGCTAGCATGTTATTGAAGGGGATGGTTACACTCGACTACCGCGCCTACGAGCTCACACAGTTTCAAACACCGCGCAACTTCTTCATATATGTCGAGGATCCCGACGAACAGGTCAAGTCGCTTAGGTCTGCAGGATTCTCCGAGGGCAGCAAAGGCAGGGTGGCGGTCATGCCGAAAGAAGACGGCGATTTCGAGAACGAAGTCCAGAGAGTCTACTTGGACTGCCTGGCGTTTGGTGGAAGAAGCACGCTTGACGCCATAGCCATCGAACTCCTCTATGGCGACCAGCTAGCTGTCAGAGGCGAGTTCCCCGTCGACCTTGTCCTAAAGGTGAGAGATGATCTTCCCAAGTGGACCTTAAAAGTGTAGCCGTGAGAGTTTCACGGGACTTAAAGCAGGTTGTGTTTGTCGGCGCCTTTGCTGTCAACTGCCATGTCGGCATGTATCGCAGCACTCTGGACATCGACTTGGCCCTTGCTGTTCCTTTGAGCGACAGAAAGTTTGAGGAACTCGGATACCATATCTCTTATGGAGGCAGGGAGAAGGTGATCAGAACACCGGAAGGAGTGAAGCTGGATGTTTATACAAGAGATGTCAGTGGGATTCCGGTCTTTGAAGTATTCGCAACCGCTGTCACGAAAAGAGTGAGATCGCACGAGACACGTGTAATGTGCTTAGAGGCCCTGTTGGTAGCAAAGATGCGTGCATCGCGTCCCCAAGATATCGAGGACGTCCAGGTATTATGTCAGCGACTAGGGAAATTCATACGCTGGGATTTGGTCAATACACTGGCCACGCCCACGGAGTCGGCCGAACTGAAGAACGTGGTTTCAGCCTTCAGTTGACAGAAAACAAAACCCTTAGTGCAAACGTGGATTTCCGCCGGAGGCCTCGAGAACCCAAAATAGACCCCTTTCGCTTTATGTACGCGCATTTCTGCAAAAATTGCGGGTTGAGTTCGTTTCTCTGCTAAGGGAAACCGCCGTCATGAGATTCGTCGCTGTTTACGCTTATTCTCTACAAGAGTCGTCGCTGCAACAGGCATCTTCCAAGTGGTGAACGGTTTGGGGAACGCTCCATCGTTAATCTCGCGGCGCGCGTCAGTCAAGGATGACCCCGTACTTTTTCCTTAATGTTGCGATGTGATGTCCGGTGGTTTTGAGTTCAGGTAGCGGTATGCCGTCTGCTTTAAGAAGGAAGGTTCAAATTCCTCACTGCTCTTGGACTTCTGGCGTTGCGAAGTCAGTAGTTGCAGGCTCCCTGAGCGAAGCGTTCCGCCCGTCGCCTCCCATTCCTGTTGTTCGAGACGGTCGTTCGGGTGGTTCCTCGACTAACGATCTTCTTCCTTAACGAAGTAACGTTTAGTCTCATTCATATTAACCAAGTATCAAGCTTACACATCTCTATACGCGATTTGCCATATATCTTTTAAGAGAGCTCTTAATAAGGAGAGCCGCGTCTAGTTATTCAAAGTTTAATATGTTAGGCGTTTCCACAAGCGACGGGTGTATGATTTTAGAAGGTGTTGGCTATGAAAAGAGAAATTCTTACCTTAAGGGGGAAAGCGTTAACAACCTTTACGAGACCAGGAACGGTAGGCTTGTCGCTTCGACTTTGAGCGACGGTGTCTATGTTTCTGATGACGGTAAGAAATGGAGGAGTAGTAGCAGGGGCCTTCATGTTAGGAAAGTTTGGACAGTTGAGGAAGACAGATTTGTGAAGTCCTTGCTGTATGCCGGAACACAGTATGGTCATCTGTTCAGGTCAAAGGATGAAGGAGACAACTGGGAAGAGGTTACAGGGCTTTTCACGGCTCCAAACCGGAGAAAGTGGGGTATTGACTGGGGCTTCGGGACAACCGGTCTAACAATACACACTGTAAAATCAGACCCCTTTAAGAAGGGCAGACTCTACGTTGTGCCTTCAGGGAACGGGTTGTACAGGTCTGACGATAACGGCGAAAACTGGAGGCTGATCAAAAGGGGAACAGCAGACTCATGCCCTTTGGCCCCTAGAAAGGAGGCCACCAACACGTTGCCTTCTAGCGGCGGCCACATGTCAGCAGAGGACCATATGAAGAAAGTGCATTTATGCGTCCATAAGCTCGGGCTTTCTGAGAAGGTAAGCGGGCTCCTGTTTCAGCAGAATCACTGCGGCATATATGTATCGAAGGATTTTGGAGTAAAATGGAAGGATGTTTCACCGAGCGATGGTGTCAGACATGGTTTCGGGATAGGGGTTTCGGGCAGCAACAGGGTTTTTGTGGTGCCAGCCTACCAGGGCAGGTGTAAGGAGCACCTGTCCTGCATTAAGGGGGAGCTGAAGGTTTTCTTCACAGACAACCAAGGTGAAAGCTGGGAGGAATCTAAGAAAGGGCTACCTAGAAATGTTCATACGTGCGTGCTCAGAGACTCCTTAGCTATCGGTAAAGGCAAATCAGGAGAGGTTGCTTTCGGAACAACAACCGGGGAAGTCTACTACTCTTCTGACAACGGGGAGAGCTGGAAGCTCCTACTGAAAGACGCCAAGAGAATACAGGGAGTTTCATTTCTGCAAGCCGCTTAGAAGCAGTCTGCGTCCTTCCCGCTGAACCATTTGGAGTAGCAGGGCACTGCGTAAGAACTCAAGGTTGACGGGGACAGGGTAACGTGCACGTAGACTTTGTCGGCCTGCGCTTCGACTTTGTGTACGAGAAGCCTCTTATGATGTTTGAAAAATTCGGAGCCTGCGTCTGCGTATTTCCATCGAGTGCTCTTCTACAGTCGTTTCGGTTATCACATAGATTTCGGAATCGGCGACGGCGAGTGCACGCTGACGTTGAAGTCTTCGCTATTTGACTCTGACGCCGGCCAGATAGGTTTGCGTTACCCTGAGCTTGGGGGAGGTCTCCAGAACCACGAGATCCGCTGGTTTGCCTGCTTCCAGTGAACCGAGCCTTGTTTCCAGATGGTTGGCGTAGGCTGAGTTGTATGTGTAACAGGTTATTGCTTCCTGTAGGTTTAGCTTCTGCTTGGGGTTGGGCGGGTTGAGTGCTAGGCTTATGCCGTACGCTGGGTCGAGGGGCATGGAGTCGGATCCGAAGGCGAGCATCACACCTTTATCAACCAGACATCTATAATGGTTGTTCGATGCCGGCGCATAAGAGCCGAGTCTCTTTTCGTAGAGTCCGCCGGAAGCCGACCACTGTAGGAAATTGGGTTGCATGCTACATACGAGCCCTACCTCTTCCTCTTCGAAGTTCTCGGGTAAAACGAGCTCGTTGTGCTCAATCCTTAACCTTCTACTGTTAAACCGCTTGGAGACCCTAACCACCTGAGCCACCGCGAGGTCTCCGATCGCGTGAGTCATAACCTCCATCCCGGAGGAGAGCGACTCCCTGTAAGCGGCCTCAAGTTGGGTGTCCGTGTAGAATAGACGGGGCTCACCTGCTCCATCCACGTACCCAGAGGACACGGCTGCTGTACGCGCGCCTATCGAGCCGTCGGCAAAAAGCTTGGTGAACCCAACGTAGAGGTTTGGCCCAAGCTCTGCGCCCGTACACCACCCATCCCCCCTCACTGGCCCAACGGGTGAGAAGACGACCCTGATCTTCGGAGGATTCCTGAGATAGAATTCGACGGCCTCCGGCCGCTCTATGTCGCACACCGCCACAGCGCCCTTCTCAAGACAGTAGTCCTGTGCCTTCTCAAGCCAGTTGTCGGCGCTGAAACCTTCCGTGACCCTTGCTTCAATTTTTGTAAGCTGATCCTCTTTTACGAGGCCGTCGTCGGAAACCTCTACGCCCATGTCGGCTGCAATACGCATACCCTGTCTGTTCAACACACCCATGTGGCCGTCGACTCTGACGGCCAGCACAGGGTTCTCGTTGCTGACCTCATCCGGAGCTAGGTATCCCCCCTTGTTCCAGAAGCTTTCATCCCATCCTCTGGCGTACACCCAGCCGTTCATGGTTGGCCTAGCGTCCGCGATGTGGGCAGCAACCTCTGCACGAGACTTGCCTTGCAGGTCCACGGTGGCGAGTTTGAGTGCTGTGGAGCGAAGGTGAGCGTGTGAGTCAATGAAGCCTGGCGCTACAATAGCCCCATGCAAGTCGACTTCTGCGTCCCCGCGTAGCCCGCCCCCAACCTGGATTACTTTATCCGAGAAGACGAGTGAGTCGGCCACCTTCCACGGCGTGTACACATGACAGTTTGTGAACCTGACTGTATCTGTCACAACCTATGGCTCCAAGTCCTTCCACTTTAATTCTCTGTAAAAGTAAAGTAGTGTTGTGAGTGTGTGCGGCAGAAGGGCTTCGTCGGTAGGTGTGGTCAGGCGTCGGCTACCGTTCGCTTTCTGTGGGATGTTAGGTGAGGTTCGGGCTGCGACCGACGGTCCCGCATCCATCACCTTACCATGTTTCGATTGTGCTTTTCCCGTGGAAACCAGTGCAAACATTTGGACTGCGCCACAGAAGGCTTCGGCGTAGTAAAGATTATTTCTGGACGATCACCCTGAGTAGTCGGATGCCTCTAGGGAAACTCTACACCTTTTTACGTAAGTTAGCTTTCTGCCTGACGTGTTTTCAAGAGTCGTTCATATATTGCATAAATCTTCTAGAGACTTGGTTAATGTGCTGTCAAAAACCACATTACATGTAGCGTGTATGCTGGCTAAATGGTGCCAGAACCCAAATCCATGGCTTGTTTGGTTGCCCTTTGGCTTACTTCTATTCGGCTGAACTAACTGAGTAGTTCAACTTGGATGATTCTGGTATATCCTTTAACTTGAGAGTCGATACAACTTTAAGTCGGAAAGCCCTTTGGGTAACGGATGAAAACAAGGCAGTTCCTTTCTCTGATACGTGTGCCCTCACTTAGCGCAACAGTTGTGCCCGCGCTCGTGGGCGCGGCTACTGGAGCGCAGACTGGCCGCTTCGATCATCTTCTATGGATCATCTTCCTCGTGGTTGCCTTGCTGATGCAGATGGCAACAAACGTGTTCAACGAGCACGGCGACTACGTTAAGGGAGTGGACAAAAAGGCATCACATGGGTTCGCCGGCCTGATCGTCACAGGCGTGTGCACTCCGACAGAGATACTACACGTCGCGGTGGCGCTCAGCATTCTTGCCGCCTTAATAGGCGGCATTCTGGTGGTTACACGAGGCTACTTTATGCTGCTACTCGGCCTTGTTTCCATGTTAGTTGGCGTAACATATTCGGAAGGGCCGCTTCCACTGTCCGGGACCCCGTTTGGCGAACTGTTGGTTGGTGTCGTCATGGGACCCGTCGAAGTTTCAGCGGCGGAGCTCGCTGCCTCTGGTACAGTAACAGAACACGCGTATCTGTATTCGATTCCCGTCTCCCTGCTGGTCGCCGCCATCCTGTTAGCCAACAACATAAGGGACCTGGAAAAGGATAGGGATGCTGGTAGAAGGACGATTCCCGTGCTTCTGGGGAAAAGGAGAGCGACTTTGCTTTTTGAGGTGGTACTGTCGATGGCATTTATATTTACCGTTCTAAGCGCTTTCATGGTAGGTAATCCGCTTCTGCTTCTTCCACTAGCGGCGTCACCTATCGGCGCGTGGGGTGTTTCTCGGATTTTCAGCTCTGAGTGGAAAATCGGTGTCGAAATGACATCTATGCTGTACCTGTGCTATGGGCTGCTCTTGGCTTCGGGTATAATGACATAGCTCTGGTTGTCAGCGAAATTTCATATCAGTCTGGCAAACCTTGGATCGTCATGTCGACAACTGGGTCGTGTGCTTTGGGTTCATATGGATTTGGTTTTATTCCAGAAAATGGATTAGTTTTTAAATGAGCTGAAAGACTGTGTAGAGGCTGTTATGCTAACGGCTGAAGTCACGTGCGTTCGGCCGGACTAAAAACTGCAAGGTCTTGTAAACGCCGTGTGTTTCATTCACTTTGCTAAAGGATGGGTGGAAGCGGGCTTGTGGAACGCTTGTCAAATAAAGGTTCGGAAAGAGTTGCCTGACTGTTACAGTTGAAACTGTTTAGCTCGCTTCTGGCCACTCGTATTTTGATGTTGCTGGAAGACTTATCAAACAGGGCGCGACGTGTTTTGGAGACGGCTGAGAATCCCGATGATGTGGAGTAAAAGAATATTATGGTAGATGATGCGGGTTCACCTGCTTCGGAAGGTCAGAGTGTTCTCTGCCTTCCAGGTGAGGAGCGATTCGGCAGGTTCTCATCCTTCTTCTATACACGTTTCGGCAGGCCGTGGCTTAGGAGGCTGCATCGATTCGCTTTGGACAGAGTTGTACAGGAAGCCCGGAAGCTGAATCCGGCCACAATCTTGGATCTCGGGTCCGGTCCGGGATGGGTTTCCTGCAGGGTGGCCATGGAGCTGCCAGATGTCAAAGTGTGCCTGGTTGATCCTTCATCATACATGTTGAAGTCAGCCCAGAAGCTGGTGCGTGAACAG
>JAVZLA010000064.1:0-6452 GCA_038883995.1 Thermoprotei archaeon
CGTACTCTACGCTGTGCCCGCGCTTCTCCTCACGCTGGCGGGATACGCGGTGTACGGGGGACTGGCCCAGTCTCTGTTCATATTCGTGTACTCGCGTGGCGTGCCCACTTACGCGGGAGAGTTCACCGTGAACGGCTTAACCTGGCAGCAGTTCCTGTTCGTGGCGAAGACGCCTCCTGTCGAACTGTTCCTCTACGTGGGTGTCCCGGTTTACGCGCTGATAGTCCTCTACGCTTACAGGCATCCGGGCTCAGACCCGGTGAAGCTTACTGTAGGGTCGATACTCGCCCTCTTTCTGACCTACAACTACGTTAACCCCCAGTACTACATCTGGGTGATACCGCTCCTCGTCATGATGAAAAAAGACGTTTACGCCTACATGTATTCGGCTTTGTCTGTGATATACCTCGCGCTCGCGTACAACCTGTTCTACTTTGTGTCTCCCGCCGTACTCTACGACGAGTACACTCTTCCCGCATCGATCGTGGAACAGCTGAAGGTTTCATTCTTCTACGGGTATACGCCACTTTACCTTCTGGTTAGCGCCGTGGCGCCCACCGTACTCTACCTGTTCACAGCGAGGGAACTGCTGGGGTTACCTGGGTCCAGACGCATGCGTGGAAGCCTTGCTCAAACGTCGTTCACGAAACTTGTTTCAGGCAGCCGGCTCCTCCCGTACGCTTGGAACCACTTTCAGGCGGTGCGCGTACGGCGCGGCAAGGAACAGGGCTCCTTCAACATGCACAGTACGGCTACCCGGCAGCAAGGGCGCTCTTACACCCGAGTATATTCCCCCATCCACCACGATGCCGGAGACTAGCCCCGTGGCCGCGAAACCGTAAAGCTGGCCGCGAGGCCACGCCGGCTCCGAAAGGTCGCCGGTAAACGTGACGTTCACAGTCCCCTTACCGGGGAAACCGTAAACCGCGAACCCGGCCGCAGCCACGGAGCCCGCGTAGTTGCCGACGCCGCACCCGTACGCGTAGGAGTCGGCGACCGTGACGTTGCTCACAGTCATGTTTTCCACCGGGTCGCCCACCTCCACTGACGGAGCCCGGTCGTATGACCCGCCTATGCGTGTGGCGTAGACGTCTGAGGAGACAACGCTCAGTCCGACGTTAGTATAGTAGAACCGGGAGCCCGACACAGTCACGCCTACCGCGCCTATCACGTCGACTCCGTCCGCGTTTCCTCTCGTGCGGCTAACCGAAACATTGTCTATGTGGACTTGGCTCAGACTCGAATTCGCGTACCCGTACACGACGATGGGGGTGACGCTGAGCTCGCCTCCCCCTTCTATCACGATGTTTGAAAGGGTGACGTCGCTGAGCCTTCCAGCCTGGTCGAACACGTTTACGACCGATGAGTCTGTGTCAGACATGTAGCTAGCCAGCAGGCCCGTGATCGAAACGTTGTATCCCGAGTTCAACTGCACGAGGTCCCCGGAGTGGCCGCGGATTCCTCCGCTCACCTCGACGTCCGTAGAGTTGAACAGGTTCACATAGTATGAGGCCCATGAGTCAGGGAGCTTCCGTGCGAAGCCGCTTGCGTTCAGTTTGATGTTCAGGTTAACCTGGCTTGAGTTGAAGACGTCGAACACGTATACCCCGCTGACGTTCTGAGCCTTAACAGCTGCAATCCCCTCGACGTTTACTTGGCTCCCGTACACGTTGAATAGGCCTCTGTTAAATTTCGGGGGAGACGCCATGACAATCGTGGACCCGTTAAAGTAAACCGTCGTGTTCGATCCAACGAGAAGCGACCCGGAAAGCGGGAAACTCGTGTTCGAGAAAACAACGGACCCTCCGCGGCTTGCCCTGAGTTCGGCTAGCGCCCATGCCACGACCGCGGAGGCGTTAGAAGACGAATAGCGATGAGTCGCATTAACCGAGCTTACAGCCGTAAACACGGAGTGGCCGCCTTTCACGTAGAAAACCGGTTCACGTAGACGGATGGTTTTCGCGCGCTGGCCCAGGTTCGACTCTGCCCGATGCAGGGCTTCGCCAGCGGAAGGATGCGCTGCCTGTGTTTGAGAGGCTGGAGCTGCAGACGCATTTTGGGCTACTGGAAGAAAAGAGATAGAGGACGCGGAACCCGGTGTTCCAACGCCTGCGAAATATGGTGTGGGAGCAAGCAGAAGCACGGCAAACACCAAAGCCAACGAAACACATGCTTCTACCCTGCTCATGACGGCTCAACCATCCGCACGGCGCTGTGAGACGGCTTGCAACCGCAACATAAAAGTGCTTTCCGGCTGACACGGTTAACAGTAAGCCGGCTTCTAGCTGTCTGCATCTGGCTCACAAGATTCGCGTCCGTATAGCGCTGCGGAGGGTTCAGCAAAGATTATTTCTGCGTGCGCACAGTTTTCAAACGTGTCTTCGAACACGGGGCCAGTGGACATACGGGAGCAGATAGCGGAAAACAGGGGAGCCATCAAGAAGCTGGAGCTGCTGGTTCCCGGGCTTAGAACGTACAGGAAGCTCGACGACATACGTGTGGCCGACAACATTTTAAGAAACCAGGTCGCGGACAAGCTTCTGGCGGCGAGAACAAACCTGGATACGCTGCGTAAGCAGATGGCTGACGCAGGCTACTATAGTTCGCTTACAACGGTCGGTTCACTGATGGCGAATCTGCAGCAGCTCGCGGGCCAGGTGAGGCACGGTGAGGAAGGGTACGCGGGCATCGCGGCGTCTTTTTCGATCGACGATGAGAAACTGAACAAGCTGTACGAGTACGACTACGACTTCGTGCAGGCCGCGTTCGACGTGGCTGACAGCACCTCGTCAGATAAAGTGAGGTTCGACAGCTCGAACCCCGCGTCCGTGAACACCGTCCTCGACGAGATACAGAAGAGGATCCAGAGTTTCCGGGATAAGTGGTCGGTTAGGATAGAGTATATGGAAGGGGTTCTGTTAAAATAGACCCGCAAGATATGTGTGATTAAACATGTTTGGAAAGAAGCCTGATCAGATTCCTTCAAGTGGGGGAAGCCTGTTTGGCTCCACCACCATTTCATGGGAACCCCAGTTCAAGGAGGGGAACATCATGTGGAAGGTTCCCCGCCTCATACGTCTGAACGACAACATAGTGGTCCGTGAAGATGAAATCGCAGTTTTCTACAGGGATGGCAAAGTGCTATCCTACTTCGACCAGCCCAACCGGTATGCGCTAACCGACTTCAACGCGCCTGTCGTCGGACCCCTCGTCAAGGCGCTGATGGGTGTGCAGCAGCAGGCTGAAGTCTACTATCTGCAGAAAAGGTTTCTCGACGGAAAGTTCGGAAGCACCCAGCCCTACGAGTTCCTGGACCAGTTGTTCGGAGTCGTCAACCTCCGGGTTTACGGCGAGTACCGCTGGCGTGTCTCCTCGCCTGAAAACTTCATAAACCAGTTCGTGGGCACGTTCGCCGTTGAAACATCCGACCAGGTTGAAAGCAGGCTCAGAGAGCAGATGGTCATCCTCGTCTACAATGCCCTCGGCAAAATGAAGGCGCAGGGACTGCGGATCACAGACATCGCCGCGAACCTCACAAACCTGGAACAGGTTGTCCTCGCAGGCTCCTCCGACCACTTCGCCCAGTACGGCGTTGAAATAAACAAGATCTCAGGGCTCACCATAAGCCTACCAGAAGAAGTTCAGAAAGCAGTGGACACGCGTTCAGAAATGTCTGTGCTCGGCGTAAACTATCTCCAGTACCAGGCGGGCCAGGCGATGACTGACGCCGCCAAAAACCCGTCCGGGGTTGCGGGAATAGGCGCCGGACTCGGAGTAGGATTAGGCGCCGGGGCCGGCGTAGGCTACGCTATGGCCGGCCAACTGTATCCGGGACAGCAGCCTACAAGAGCGTGCAGAAACTGCGGCACACTCATACCTTTGACAGCCGCCTTCTGCCCAAGCTGCGGAGCCCAACAGGTTCAGCCAAACCAGCCCGCTCAGACGGGGGCGTCTCCCGGCGCGGAGGCAACCGTGAAGTGCCCGAAATGCGGCGCCACAGTGTCCGCTGGAATGAAGTTTTGCCCGCAGTGCGGAGCCCAGCTACAGTCTCCTGCACAGGTTAAATGCGCCAACTGCGGCTCACAGGTTCCCGCCGGCTCAAAGTTTTGCCCCAACTGTGGGAAACCAATCGCTTAGAAGAAGTGAGAAAACATGTTCTGTGAGAAGTGTGGAGCACAGCTACCAGACGACGCCCAGTTCTGCTATCGCTGCGGCACACCGGTCAAACAGGCGAACACTCAAAGCACGCAAAGCCCGCAAAGCCAGCAGCCTAACGGAGCCCAAAGCCAACAGCAGATCCTCGCCCCAGTAGGGGTTGCAGAACTGAAGTGTCCGAGCTGCGGGGCGCCGATCAAGCCGAAGCTCGGGGAAATGGTTGTTACATGCGAGTACTGTGGTTCAAGCGTCACACTGATAGGTGAAGGCTGGAAGAGCATCAAAAAGCACACGATGCTTCCCCTCGTAATCGCGGACGAGGAGAGCGTGCTTTCCAAAGTCCACGAACTCATGGACAGAGGCCTGCTTCACAGACACCTTCAGGAATCCTCGAAGCTTGAAGAAGCGAACCTCGCCTACGTCCCGTACTGGATCATCCCCACGTCGGCGAGGACAAACATCATCGCAACCGACACAGCCGTGGAAGTCGGCTCAGTCGCAACAACCGCCGCCCTGTTCGGAGTCATGGGCGGAGGCTGGGGTAGACGTGGACCCGGCTTCGGCGGAGGAATGCTGGAGGGAGCTATGCTCGGCGGAATGATGGCCGGCGGCATGGGGGGAATGGGTATGGGTGGAGGCGCACGCAAAGCCTACCAGCTCGACCAAAACTACGAGTACCCGGTGGTCGCCTTGAAGGATTTAACAGAGTATCAGCCGAAATCATATGTGTTCAACATGGCGGCCAGAGTACTCTTCGACTCTTCGAAAACGAAAGGGCTGAAAGTCCTGAACGGCGACATATCGGAGGACGTGGCGAAAACGCAGGCGAAAACCTACGTCGACCAGCTTCAAGCCCAGACCGCCCACTCAAAATACCATATGATTCAAAGCATCCAGACACAGGTAGACGTCTCAGACGGCGAACTCATGCATGTTCCAGTCTGGTTTATCAGATACAGCCACAAGAACGACGAAATCGTACTCGTCCTCGACGCGAACACCGGCGGAATCATAAACAGCATAGGACTCAATCTTTAAGGCAAAGCGAAGCCACCGCAACGCTCCACCGTTGAAGCCACCGGCAAGCGAAGCCCTGCACGCGCCCTCTAGAACGCCGGCGTAAGCCGATCGGGCGAAACATGCTGAGCCGCGTCGAACGTAAAGAAAACTCAGGGTTTGGGTTCTGCGACGCACAAAACTCTGAACGAGTCGTCTCCAGGAGTCCTGTAAACTTTTTTCACCGTGTCGAGTTCATATAGGGCTGCCACACGGTAACCGGACCTGGATAGCTCTGTCTGAAGCTGCCTGGCGGTGTAGGTGCGTTTGACGTGGGTTTCAGTGAACCTGTCGATAAGCTTCCCTTTCGCCAAGTCGACCACGTAGAAGTCCATCGTGAGCGTAACAATGGAACTACGCTTCTCGGCTACAAAGGTGTCGAGCCGTAGCAGCAGAGTTCTGTGAGCGTCGTCTTCAACGCGCACCCAGGTCCTGTATCCGCCTTTTTCGAACGCCGAGGACCTCACGCCTCCAGTCTGCCAGAACTCGAATATCAGCGGCCCCTCCGGCACATGTTTCCGGACTCCTCTCAGAAACCTGGATACGTCTGAGTGGTTCAACAGGTAGCCGAAGCCTCCGAACAATGCGAGCGCAGCGTCAAACTTCAGACGCAGGTTTATTTCCCTCATATCCATGACGTTGAAAACCGGATTCGTCGCGCCAGGAGGGCGCTTCTCAACCGCGCGTCCAATCATCTGCGCCGAGGAGTCTATCCCGTGAACGGCGTACCCGAGTTTGGCGAACTCGTAGCTGTCGGCGCCGGTTCCGCACGCTACGTCAAGTATGATTCTGGGACGCCTACGCGAGTGTTTCAGCAGTATCTTGTTCACCAGACTGCACTCGACTTCATAGTTGTGAAGCTTCGAGTATATCAGGTCATAGTAGGCTGCGAACTTCTGGAACACTGGAGCTACGTCGTCATGTTTGACCAAGGCTTCTACGTGACTTCACAATACGCATATTTAAGTATGCATAAAGCCAATTACCCCTGGAAAAGGCACCCCGGAGAATCGTGTTCCCCACTATACGGATTCCCTTTCCTCGCCGCACAAAGAGTGTACGGCGGCGAGGCGGTAACCGCAGTGAACCCTTCATCGCTTTATGACTCTATCCATTGCGGCAAAGCCGGAGAAGCCTATTTTACATTTGTTTTGAAACAAGTCACAGTCAGGTTTACGAAATCAAGAGGTCCAAAATACTCTGGGAACACATCTTACCATGAAGGGGGACTCGTCTCGTAC
>JAVZLA010000065.1:0-6126 GCA_038883995.1 Thermoprotei archaeon
GCAATAATCCCCGTTACGATATCTGTTCTCAGGCAGGCGGGCAGGATCGAGGTAAAACAATTTGTCACAAACACAGAAAAGTAGAGAAAAAAGGATATGGATCGGTTTGGCGTCGCTCTTCATAGTTCTGACAGTCGTCGCTGGAAGCGTCGCTGCCTACTACTACTATCAGTACTCGTCGCTGAAATCCGAGATCCGTGCAAACACCATAGAAGTCAATCTGGGGTACGGGGTTCAGGGCCACCAGCTCAAATGGTCAAACATATCTGTGTCAGAAGGCACGAGCCTTTACGGAGCAATGGTGAAAGCGGGCTGGAATGTCAACTACACTTCCTCCAAAGACCCGTTGCTCGGCATCTTCGTCACAGGCATCAACGGCATTCAGCAGAATACATCATCAGGCATGTACTGGACCTACTGGATATACACTGGCACCGCGCAGAGTTGCTGGTTCAGCGGGCCGTCGGCCGCCAACTTCTATCTTCTGGCAGTAAACAAAGAAACAGTTGTCTGGTATCTCTCAGCGTACAACGCAACAACGCAGAACGACATACCTCCCCCGTGCTAATGGGGGTACTACGATCTATAAGGACGGGACGGTTTGGCGCTGATCCATATCTTGGCGTCGCCGAGCACAGCTGGCTCCCCCTCCTCAACCCCTTTTTTGACCGTTAAAGATTCGGCGAGTGTCTCTTCGGAGATGTACTGCCTGAATCTGTCAACAGCGTCCACGACCCTGTCCTGATCGCTTACAATTCCCACTTCTATGCTTCTGTCGAATTCAAGGTCCATCTCATGCCTAGCTATCTGTATCCGCCTGATGATTTCTCTTGCAAGCCACTCCGCCTCAAGCTCCGGCGTAGTCTTCAGATCGATGAACGCGTGAAGTCCTTCCCTGCCAAAGTGTGCGAAGCCCTCCTTTGGTTGAACCACGACCCTGAACTCTTCGTCGGACACCACATACACAGCGGAGTCCACGTGCAATTCCGCCCTGCCAGTGGAAACCAACTCCGCCGCATACTCTTGTTTGTGTTTCATGACTAGTTCAAGGATTGCGGGAGCCTTGGCGCGAAACTTCTTGCCGATCGAAGCACGGTCGGGTTCAACATCATACGAGGCGTAATCTCTGAGATCGGTTACCCTTACCAGCGACTTCGCGTTAACTTCGTCTAGGATCGTGTCCAAATTGTTGGCGACCGCACTCCAGACAGCGTCCCCGCAGTAAATCGCAACCTGCGATACAGGCTGCCTGGTCCTGATCTTCGACTCATTTCTTGCCGCTCGAACAACCTCCACGACTTTCCTGACGTTTTCAACTTCCTCGTACGCTTTTCTGTCGGAAAGCTCCGCGCAAGGTTCCGGGTAGTCGCACAGATGAACGCTTTCAGGCGAGCCCCCTGTGCTCAAGACCCTATACGCTATCTCAGCCGTAAAAGGTGCGAAAGGAGCAATCAGCTTGGATAACGTCAGAAGCGACTCATACAGCGTGGAGTACGCGGCCCACTTGTCGGTGTCCTGCTGAGTCTTCCAGAACCGCCGCCGGCTTCTACGGATGTACCATTGGCTCAGGTCCTCTATCACAAACCTTTCAATCGACCCCACGGCTTTGTTGAACTGGAATTCATCGAGGTTCGCCCCAACATCCATTACCAGGTCTTGGAGCCTGGTTAGAAGCCAACGGTCCATTGGTGGGCGCTCATTGTAGCTGACTAGTCCCTTGTTTGGGTCGAATCCGTCAAGTTCAGCGTAAGTCATCAGGAACGTCAAGCTGCTTTCAAAAATGTTGAAGAATCTTCTCTTTACGTCAGCCACCACTGCTTCTCCAAACCGCACAGGGTCCCAGCTGGGGGTCGCCCCCAGCAGATACCATCGCAGGGGGTCTGCCCCGTACTTGGAGATGAGCACGCCTGTTTCAACATAGTTTCTCGAGCTTTTGGACATTTTCTCGCCTTCCTCGTTGAGCACAAACTCTATCACAAGACAAGTTTTGTACGCCAGCTTATCGAACAGCAGCGAAGAAATCGTGTGGAGACTATAGAACCATCCTCTGGTTTGATCTATTCCTTCCGTTATGAAATCGACGGGCGAATCTTGTTCGAAAACTTCCTTGTTTTCGAACGGATAGTGAAGTCTCGCAAACGGCGCGGAGCCCGAATCATACCACACGTCAATAACCACTGGCTCCCTATGCATTTCACCCCCACATTCACATTTGAAAACCACTTCGTCTACATAGGGTCGATGAAGTTCAACCTTAGTGGGCTTCTTGACAGCAAGGTCCAGCATCTCCTGTATACTTCCAACCACCTTAACCCGGTCGCACGAGGAACAGGTCCACACCGGCAGCGGCGTTCCCCAGAACCTGTTTCTGCTCAGCGCCCAGTCAACCATCTGCTCCAGGAACTCTCCGAATCTTCCATCACGCACGTGTGAGGGAATCCATTTGACCTGAGAGTTCAGTGTGATTGTCTGATCTTTTTTCGCGGTGGCTTTAACAAACCACGTGGGCCACGCATAGTAGATCAGCGGCGAGCCGCATCTCCAACAGAACGGATAAGTATGATGTATCCTCTCAGCCCTAACAAGAAGCCCCTTTTCCCTGAGCTTTGCGATGATAGGTTTGTCAGCATCTTTAACGAACATGCCCTCGAATTCTTTGACTTTATCCGTGAATCTTCCGGAAGGGTCGACAGGCTGAAAGAACGTCATCCCGTTCTGAGCGCAGACGTCGAAGTCCTCGGCGCCAAAAGCTGGAGCCATGTGAACCACGCCTGTGCCCTCCGAAAGAGAAACCCCATCGTATGAAAGAACCAGATGCCTCTTGCCTTCTTGCAAATAGTCAAACGGAGGAACATACGAACAGCCTATGAGTTCGGATGCAGGAAACTCTTCAACAAGATCTCCGCCCATCTTCCCTCTGAGAGCCGACGCCAAGATCACGGTTTCGCCGTTCAGTCTGACCGAACAATATGTTGCACTGGGGTTTACGGCCAGGGCGACGTTGGAGGGCAGAGTCCATGGAGTGGTAGTCCAGGCTAGAAGACTTTGACCCGCATGTTTGCCGTCTTTAAGCTTGAACTTAACGAATACACTGGGGTCTTCCGTATCGCGGTAGCCCTGCGCCACTTCATGGCTGCTCAGCGGCGTTTCGTCGCTCGGGCAGTAGGGGACAACCTTGAAGCCCTTGTAAAGCAGACCCATCTCATAAAGGCGTTTGAGAGACCACCAAACAGACTCAATGTACTCGTTTCTGAACGTAATGTACGGGTTATCAAGGTCTATCCAGTATCCTATTCTCTCCGTTATTCTCCGCCACTCGGACTCGTATTTGAAGACGTTGCGCCTGCATTCCTCGCTGAACCTTGAAAGACCGAACTTCTCAATGTCCTCTCTACCCTTAAGGTTAAGTTCGCGCTGAACTTCCAACTCTACGGGTAGGCCATGTGTGTCCCATCCGGCGGTTCTTGGGACCCAATATCCTTTCATGGTCTTGAACCTTAAGACACAATCCTTCACCGCTCGCGTTCTTATATGTCCATGATGCGGCATGCCGTTTGCGGTTGGCGGCCCTTCTAGGAACACGAACCTAGGACCTCCCCGCCTGTTCTGCACGCTCTTCTGGAAGAGTTCGTTATCCTTCCAAAACTTCAGAACCTCTTCTTCTTGGTTTGGCCCTAACAGTTTTTCCAGAGGTCTCTTAAAACCCAAGAGTCAAATCACCTGTGGCCGATAGAAACTGCGGACTGAATAACCTATAACAGCGACAGCAGAATTTGGCGTCCGCCTTCCACTTTATGCCACACGCAGGAATTTCGCAATCGCATATTTAAGCATGATGTCACAGCACCAGTGCGTTCGCGTGTAGTCAGCGGTTGCCCGCGTTCTCCTTTCCGGGCTCGAGAAGCTCCGAAACCTTGAACTCTCCTCCTTCAACCAGCTTTGCTCTAAAGAATTTCAGAATGGTCGCGTATCTTTTTTCACGGTGTTTGGGAGAACCGTCAGTACTGTGTCCGTGTGCACCTCGCTTGAAAACCATCATATAGGCTTCTTTTCCGAGACTTTTGAGCACATGGTAGAACATCATAGACTGGTCAAGCGGACACCTGTAGTCTTCTAGACTATGTATGAGTAGTATTGGCGTATTAACTTTCGCGGCGTAAAAGATTGGACTCTTGTCTCTGAAGGAGGGGTCTGTAAGCGGGTCTCCTCCTATGAGCTGTTTGTCAAACCAGAGACCTATGTCGCTAAAAGCATAACTGGTAAACCAGTAGCTTATCCCGTTTTCACTGACAGCCGCAGCAAATCTGTCGGAATGGGTCACAGCCCAGTTCGTCATGAATCCTCCGTAGCTTATACCTGTAACACCAACCTTGCTTTTGTCACAGCCCTTCACGTTTTCGAGCGCCCAGTTCAGACCGTTCTGGATATCCTGCCAGTCTTCCCCACCAGTCTTACCTGTGACCGCCAGTGCAAAATCCTCCGAATATCCGTCGCTTCCTCTAGGGTTGACGTACACAACCATGTACCCGTTCGCCCTGTAAATCTGCGATGCGAGATTGAATCCGTAACCATACATGCCCTTGGGCCCTCCGTGTATCATGAGTATGACCGGAAAGGGCTTCGATCCTATTGCATCCGGCTTCAGATACCATCCATCGATTTTCGCGCCGTCGACCGAACTGTATTCAAAATGTGTTGGATTTACCGGGTTGAGAATCCTCATAATTTCGGTATTATAGTGGCTCAGCTGTCTTGGCTCACCTTCATACATGAACACCTCTCCCGGAGACGTTGGTGACTGATAGATGAAGGCGACTTTGCCGTTTTGGCTCACAGCAAACTCTGAAACCCAGCCCTCCTGATCGAAGATGGTGGTTAGTGAACCACTGCCCGTTGCCTTAAGAAGCGTGTGCCTGCCGTGCTCTGCTCTAAGGAAGTAGGCCGCGCCTTTTCCGTCTAACGCACAGCCAAAACAGTCCAAGCCATGGTGTTCGGTTACAGCCTTAACTTCGCCAGAATCGTACAGGTACACGTAATTGTGCTCTGCATAATTCGCCTTCTTTTTCCTACCTAAGAGTGCAATTACAGATCCATTGGAGTCTTCGGCATGCCATGACACATCCTCGAAGAGAGTTGAAATGAACCCGTGACTATACAACTTGACGTTGAACCTTGCAAACGGGTTCTCGTTCAGAGGCTGAGTGAACAGGATGTCGTCTCCGTGCCAAATTGCTCCAGGCAGCCCAGGATAGTTCACGTGGTTGCTGGTGAAGCGTTCGAGCAAAGCTCCGTTTTCGGAGTCAAAAACTGAAACAACTGTTCTTTCCCCGTCCAGGAAGCCTTTCCCGTCAAACCAGAACGGAACGTCTCCGTGGAAATATATGTGTGGATCGTCGTTATGCTCTGCGCTTGTTACCAGAATTCGTCTATCGTCTTCGTTCCACCGTACGCCGTAAACCGATTTGAATTCCGCGAGCTTGTAAAAGCTACCGGTCGAGGTTTCGCCGATGTTCACAGACACAGTCTTTGCTTGGTCATCCGTCTTCAAAAAAGCGAACCTGCGTCCGCTTGGACTGAGCTCAGGGCTCCTGGCATCTGCAACGTAGGTCTTCCGATCGTTCGCCAAATCGTGCAGAACGATTTGCGTTTCATATTTGTCACTCTCGACGTTCGCTTTGGTAAGGGAATAAGCGATCTTCGAGCCGTCCGAGGAGATCCTTATACCCGATGGATATGCGAAAAGCGAAAAACTCCTTGCGTCCCATTTCGGCACACTTCCCGCTTGAACAAGCCCACTCATGTCACGGAGCATTATGACTTCACTTATAAATTATGTCCGAATCCAGGTTATCCTGGCGTTATCCTACATTCGAATCCGATGAGCGTCGTCGTTCTCTTCTTTCCCCTGTGTGCCATTTTTGTAAAGCGAAAACTCTTGATGAACCGAGCGGAAAGACGCACTGTCTCTTCTCACACGGTTCGCGGTCGACTTCGCGAAACCCCGTCATATGCCTCAAACACTGCAGCTTCTCAACCGGTTTTCACACTGCTATATTCTGCCACCACGCTTTTGCGACAACTTTTTGTCATCATGTGCCTTGAGCATAAAGAAGAAAATGAAAGGTA
>JAVZLA010000066.1:0-6111 GCA_038883995.1 Thermoprotei archaeon
AGCGGCTACAACAGTTACGATAGCGTGCCTATGCGCTGCAACTATAATCCTGAATCTTTCGAGTTCTTCCAAGGCCCCCCATTGACTACTCCCAGTACTTGCGTAAAATCCTATTAGTGAAGTAGATAATACAAAAAAGATGGCGAGCCAGATTCCTATCTTTATGGCCCTCTCCTTTTTCATCGCGTAGATACTTTCTGCTCTAACATTATATCTACTGATTGCTAATAGAAGTGATGCTCCTGCTAAGAAAGATAGTGAAAGACCAAAATAAAGTACAGCGTGTGCGATAGGGTTCCATCTTAACATTATGATAGTCCAGGCGCCCGCCGACGCACACACGTAACCAATCGTTGCGTTGATTATAGCGTAATCTGCAGCTCTTCCAGTTAAGTTTAGGATATCAATAGAGACATATACCAAAACGGCTACGAAAGATACAGCCAAAGCGTGATAGAATAGGCTCTCGTAGGTAATCAGCTGTATCAAAGGTATCCTAAGAAGAGCAGTTTGACTAAAAGGTGGTGAAAAAGAGATCAGTGCTAGAATCTGCGCGAAGATCCATGTTGATGTGATGAAGGTTAGTGCTGTTAGCAGCCCACGCATAGCCAGAATAAGTTTGTATCCATTAAAAAAGTTTGTTTTGATGAGGCTATTTTGAGCGTGGCTAGGTTGGTGGTTGAGAGAGTATCCTAAGCTGAGGTTGTCCACATCTTCTGTCTTATTCGTAAACTATATTTGTGTCTGTGTGCTGTTTTGGTTTGGTGCTGTTTTAGGTGGGTTTTGTACGCTCGCTCTTAGCTCTGTTTCTCGCTTTGCTTGTGAGTGGGGTCTCCACTTCAGCGGTTTTAATTCTTCCTCCTCCTACACCTCAAGACCCTTTGGCGCCTAAGATTCTTTCTTCTAAGGGGCAGAGTTTAGATCCTGTTTTCAGCCCAGACGGTAAGTTCATAGCCTACTCCTCAAATCTTTACGGAGACTTCGACATATGGCTTGTAGATGCCAACGGAAGGCATAAGATACGTTTAACGTCGATGCCCGGTGATGAAAGATATCCCAAATGGAGCTCTGATGGTAAAAGAATCGCATTCCTAGCTAGACATGTAAATAGAACGGACATATGGATATTAGATATCGGCGGAAGCAACCTTATCAACCTCACCGACGATGAGGCTTGCGAAGAATGCTTTGAATGGCACCCTAAAAATAATCTGATCTTATATGACTCAAACAAAAATGGTAAATGGGATATCTATTTAAGAAATTTAGATACAAACCAAATGTTTCGGCTTACCAACTCTGAATATGACAGCAGATATCCATCATGGACCTCTGATGGTGAAGGAATACTATTTTCTTCAAATAATAACGGCACATTCAACATATACTTCATGAATCTTGGAAAAGGCCTTGTAAAACAGCTGACTAGATGTGTTCATAATTGCACTAAACCAAGCATGAGCTCGGACAAAGCACACATAGCTTTTGTGTTGCAAGAAGTTGCAAGGAAGACCGTTTGGATCATGGACTCCGATGGGAAAAATGCGCGTGAAGCGATAAGCTCACCAATAGAACAGGCGCCAGGAATAGGCTGGTCAGCCTTGGTTTCAGATGAAGCCTATCCACTTTGGAATCCAAAACACAAGATGCTGATGTATTCTTCATCAAATATGGACCAAACAGGCAAGGACATATACATTTTTTATCTGAACATCTCTGTTATCGAATATTCTGGGGCTGCACCCATCCGCAACGTGGTAGGAGACGCCCTTATTCCCATTATATCATCCCGAGCTTGCGAAATATATCCAAATTGGAGACCAGATGGTAAAGGAATCATTTATGCGTCAAATAAATCCGGAACTTTTGACATTTGGCTTATGATAATTGAAACTGAAAAGCTGAATCCATATGGATAAGAAGGATGGTTCGCAGGAAGTTTCTAAGTACTCCTCAAAAGATGAGGCAGTGACTTAATGAACATATTAATCATCGCACGGTCTAGGTTAATAAAACCTCTAGTAAATAAAGCTACTCCCTTGTAAAAATCGGTTCTAGCGCTTCGATAGATGTCCTGGCATAATTTTGGAACCCAACGAACTAAATGCTGATCCATGAAACTTTGTTGATATCTCAACATTTGTAGAAGCAGTTCGAGGTTCTTGAGCTCTAAAGCGTTAACTGTCTGGTTGGCTAACCGCGCCATAAAGCAGAGTTCAAGTGCTATATGGTCTTCAGGTTCTGGAAAACTGGGGTCCTTTTGAAGACCCATCTGTTGATACATCTGTAGTATCTCATCACGCTGCTTTTGAAATATAGTGTGGTCTTTGGTCATATAGGCTGATTCAGATGGGTGTGGGACGACTCCTCTGACACCGAGAAAAATACCTGCGTAATCTTCAGCCAAATCTATTTCCACCATCTCTGTTTCCAAGGATTCTGTATTATTCAAATATCTCTTGATAAGATCCAGCCCTTTTTGTACGTCCTTTGGCAAAGTCTCGCTAGTTTTCAAACCTGGGAACAAGCCATTTCGAGTTTTTATCTCTAAAATCTGAATCTTTGATATCTCTTTTTCGTATACCTTCGACAAAACATAATAGATCATTGCTCTGTTTCTATTGATTACGCAGTATTCTTGTACTGTGTTCAAAGTTTCTGCAGCACGACTCAGTAGTATTATATAAAAAGTGATTGGGCTGCTCCTTAGAGCAGCTTGGTGTAGTACACTTTGGGCTTTGTGCCGAACTCCGGTTTTAGCTCCTTTGCACCTAGTGTCTTTATTTTGTAAGATATGTAGCTGTTAGGATCGTCCAGGTCACCGAACGTCATGGCCGAAACTGGACAAGATTCAACACACTTTGGAGCCTTGCCTTTATCCACAAGATGGGCGCAGAACGTGCACTTTTGAGGAATGTTTTTCTCAGCATTCCAGTAGATTCTATGATAAGGACAACTCTCCACTATATGCTTTTGACCACGACTTTTTATCGGGTCTATGATGATAATTCCATCAGACCTTTTGTAAACAGAGCCAGTTTCACCAGAAGCTTTAACGCAAGGCGCATCCTCACACTGCATGCAGGGTTGTGGAAGGTAGATTGAACTGACGTTTGGAAATTTGCCTTTAACTACGTTATCTAGTTTAATCCAGAAGTGTCCAGAGTCTATGTAAACAGTTAGTTTGGTAGCAGGTTCCGGATAGTCTTGAGGATTATATCCATAAGTGGTTTCAGGTTGAGCAAATGAGAAGGGCGGGTAATCGTTGCCTTCAAACTCGTCTTTACAGGCGAAGACACAGACACCGCATCCTAAGCATCGATCGGTTTCAATCAGCAGTCCGTATTTGGTCATTTCTTAACCACTCCATTTTTCCACCTGGACAAGTGTATTGGCGATCATCCCATGTGTTAACTCTCCTGGTCTTGGATCTATGAGTACGTTTGGATTGCCACCAAGATCTATCGACTTATAGTTTCCAGGTTCCTGTGGCTGGTACCAACCCCCTTCCCAGACGTATAGGACGCCCGGCATAATTCTTTCTGTGACTAGAGCTGAACAAAGTATAGCACCTCTCTCGTTGTAAATTTTAACCAAGTCGCCGTCAGCGACACCTCTTGCTTCTGCGTCAGTTGGATTGATGTAGACTGTTCTGTACCCATTTCGGTACATCTGATCATAAGCTCTTACCCAAGACACATTTTGCCATTGACTGTGACGACCCACCTTCGGATGGGGTGAAACAAGAAGTAGTGGATACTTTTGGGCTGCCGGATTCTCAAGTCCTTCTATGGGTGTGACATATCTCGGAATAGTATAGGGTGAGTCCTCGCCCAAAGCATCTGCGATACGCTTAGAGTATATCTCCACCTTTCCCGAAGGAGTTCGCAATTTGTTCTTTTCTGGGTCCTCTTGGAAACCCTGCAGCATTACAAATGGCTTTTGGGGCTCGATTGGATACTCGTAAAAACCTACTTTCTTGAAATCATCAAAGGACATAGGAACGTTCCCTTGCATATAAAGCTCCTTAAGCCACTGTTCAGGGGTCTTTCCATCCATGAACTCTTTTAAGAAACCTAATCGCTCTGCTAACGCCATGTATATCTCAAGGTCGCTCTTAGCTTCAGGAACAGGCTCTGCTATTGTATGCATGTATATTGCAAAGTTGTCCCATTGGACGATGTCGTCCCTTTCACCTATATATCTCACAGGAAGAACTACATCTGAATATTTAGCAGCTGTTTCCCACCAAGGACTCTGACAGTAGCAGAACTCTATCTTGGGACTTTGAAGCGCTTCTATATGTTTTGGTATTCCTGGGTTCTGGTTTATTGTGAAGCCGCTTCCACCTGAGAAGGCCAACATTCTAATCTCTGGAGTGCCTGGCTTGGGGTAGACATATGTGTATACATTCCCATCTGTTCCTACAGAAGTCCACTTAACAGGCGGGTTAAGGATGCCGTCTCTCAGGTAGACGTGAAAGATGACATTAATCAGAGGAGTTCTCATTCCCGGGACACCGCCAAACGCTTTCATAGAAGAGGGGCGTATGCCCATATCAAGTCCGCCAAACGCGCCGAAGCCGCCGCCAGGTCGGCCGATATTCCCTGATATAGTCTGCAACACTATGGCCATCCTAACCCATTGAATACCGTTAGCACGCCTATTGGCTGCACCTGCACCGTAAATTATATGAGTTGGGCCTGCGAGCCATTCGTGTGCCAGCCACTTTATAGTGTTAGCATCTACTTTACATATCCGTGACGCCCACTCAGGAGTCTTCGGGACACCATCGCTGACACCTAGTACGTAATCTTTGAATTTGTCAAAACCTACTGTGCGGGATTCAGCGAACTTTTCATCGATTAGCTTCTCTGTAAACCAAACATATGCTATGGCAGCCATCATAGCCTCATCCGTGTTAGGAAGAATAGGTATCCACTTATCAGCAAATAAAGCAGCTGTATCGTTAAAGTATGGGTCTATGACTATTTGCTTTACACCAGCATCCTTAAGCATTCTGAAACCAATATTTTGCCTATATGAACTGTAACTCTTGATCGCTGAGTCTGTGGACCAATGTATTATAAGTCTACAGTTTTGCAGCAGATCTGCAAAGTTATTCGTAAAAGTGTGACCCGCCATTCCCCACGCTGAGGGTCCTCCAGCTTGATGTGCGGGGAAGCTGTTGCCGCCAACAATTGTGCTACATCCACCAAAGAGTGCGAAGAACCTTGATATCCAGCGACTATGAGACTCACTCGGTGGATAGAACATAGATGAACCCCCTATTGGATGGAGTGTACCTATCCATTGATGAGGCATGTAGACGTGGCATACCGCACCTGGCCCATATGTTTCTTTGATTCTCTTCAGCTCGCTAGCTATTAGGTCTAGCGCTTCGTCCCACGTGATTCTTACGAATCCACTTTTCCCACGGTTCTGTGGATTCCTCTCACCTTTAGGATTAAAGTCAACTCTTTTCATAGGATACCTGATCCTGTTAGACGCGTAATTTCTCTTTCTAGCAAGGTATGTGTTTGGAGCAACCGGCAGGTTCGGCTTGAGTGGTGAACTCTTGACCCACCTACCATTTACAATATGGGCGTAGAAGGGGCCTCCGTCGCTTGCGCAGGTTAGAAGGATCTCTTGCTGGGCTTCGGATGTAGCGGTCTGAGTAACTGTTGCTGTTTGAGTTACGGTTGTGGTTGCTGTTTGAGTTACTGTTGCTGTTTGTGTTGCTGTTTGAGTTACTGTTGAGGTCTGTGTTACTGGTGTTGTTACCGTCGCTGTTTGTGTTGTGGTTCTGGTCTGTGTTACTGTTGCTGTGACTGTCTTTTCAACCTCTCTGATAGGTGTGAGAAGCCTATCAGCACCAACACCAACCGCAACACCAGCTACAGCAGAAGCAGCTAAAGCGCCAGCCCACTTCAACATAGAACGGCGAGAAACCTTAACCTCCTCACCCAAACAACATCAACTCTTGCTCTAAATCAAAGTAGAGCTAATATATAAATATTTAAACAAAACAAACAAAAAATTTAGCGACAACCAAGGAAAAATATAAAAGATAGGCTTGGAGAGGATAAGCCTACAATGGTTCTATCGCGT
>JAVZLA010000067.1:0-5832 GCA_038883995.1 Thermoprotei archaeon
GCCTTACAGGAGAAGCGACGGCTCACACGTGCAGTTCGAAGACAATGCGGCAGTCATAGTCACTCCGGAAGGGGACTTGAAGGGCACCGAAGTCAGGGGCGCAGTTGCCAAGGAAGCGGTCGACCGTTTCCCCAAGCTTGGCAGCCTCGCCACGACAGTGGTTTAGGCGTTGTGCTATGACCGCAGCCAGCGTTTCCGCGAAGCCTTCCAAGCAGCGTAAGCGCCTTTTGAACGCACCATGGCACAGGGCGATCAAAATGATGGCGACGCCTCTTTCAAAGGAGCTCAGGACGAAGTTTGGCGTAAGGTCTCTGCCTGTGCGCGTGGGCGACACTGTGAAGGTTTTCGGAGGCGGATACAAGAAAAGGTCGGGTAAGGTTTCAAGGGTTGACACGAAGAAGATGCTCGTTTTCATCGAGGGTATAACCGGGAAGGCTCAGAAAGGGAGAACCAAGATGGTTGGGATACACGTCTCCAACCTGACGATAACTAAGCTTGACCTCTCCGACAAGCGGCGTAGAGCGATCCTTGAGAGGAAGGGTGCGGCCGCAGAGTCGGTTGAGAAAGAGTTTGAAGCACAGGAGGAAGAACAGGCGGCGGCGGAAACGCCTGCGCCTGCACCTGCGCCTTCAGAGGGCGGTGAAGCGGCGCCGCAGCCTGAAGCCGCTTCCACGCAAACGGCGGAAGCGCAGCAGGAAGCGCCGGTGAGGGAAGAGGTAGAAGAAAAGAAGGAGGGAGATCAGAGTGGGCAGTAAAGGCGGAGCCAGAGCGATTAAACGATATGCCGCGCCCGCAGAGTGGCCGGTTTACAAGAAGCAGTACAAGTGGGTTATGAAACCCTCTCCGGGACCACACCCCATCGAAGACAGTTTACCGCTTCTTGTAGTGCTCCGGGACCTGATGCATCTCGCGTTCAACGCCCACGAAGTGAGGGTTGCCTTGAACGCTGGCAGAATCAGGGTTAACGGCCGAGTTCAGAGGCGCCCAGATTTCCCTGTAGGCGTCATGGACCTCGTCTCCGTGCCGGACGCAGACATATACGTGAGAATCATACCTTTCAAAGGGAAACTTGTGGCGCACCCTGTTCCAGTGCAGGAAAGAGACCTCAGACTCCTCAGAATAGAAGACAAGACCTGTATCAGAGGCTTCAAGGTTCAGCTCAACCTGACAGGCGGCGTCAACATTTCTGTGCCCGTTGAAGGACCGCAGGGCGCCAAGACCCTGCCATACTCTACGATGGACACGCTGAAAACAGACGCCAAGGGAACAAAGATCGCTGAACACCTGAAACTTGACAAGGGCTCGTATGTTCTTGCTGTTAAAGGTAAGAATAGTGGTGAACACGGAGTCCTCGAGGAAACCGTTCAATCCCTGAAGAGGAGGAAGGCGCTCGTACGGGTAAAGAAGAGCAGCGGCGAAGTTTTCGAAACCATTGTGGACTATGTTTACGCAGTGGGCAACGGTTCACCCGAAATATCTCTGCCGGAGGTGGCCTGAGATGTCCGAAGTCGCGGTCACCGCGCCCCGAAACCCGATGCTTGAAGTCAGGGTTGAGAAGGTTGTTCTCAACATAGGGGTCGGGGAACCCGGGGACAGGCTTGAGAAAGCCGCCACCGTGCTCGGCAAGCTAACCGGTATGAAGCCTGTTAAAACCAAGGCGAAGAAAAGCGTTAGAGACTTCAACGTCAGAAAAGGCGAGGAAATAGGCTGCAAGGTGACTTTGCGTGGGGCCAAGGCGGAGGAATTCCTGAAGTCTGCGTTCACCGCTGTGAGCAACAAGCTGAAAGCTTCGAGCTTCGACCCGCGCGGAAACGTGGGGTTCGGAATAAAGGAGCACATCTATCTACCCGGCGTCAGATACGACCCCGAGCTAGGGATATTCGGCCTCGACGTATGCGTCAAGCTTTCCCGTAGAGGCGCAAGGGTTTCCCAGCGCCGCTACAAGCCGTCGAAACAGGGCCGCACCCACACGGTGTCCGCTCAGGAAGCGCAGTCGTTCCTCAAAGAGCGCTTCGGCATAGAGGTGGAGTGAGACGGGTAAAGTCAGACAGCCAAAGGTTAGGAAATTTGGGAAAGGAGCCTACAGGTGTGAGCGCTGCGGAGCAGTGGGTAACCTGATCAGGTCGTACGGTTTGAACCTGTGCAGACAGTGTTTCAGAGAAGTCGCTGAAAGACTCGGCTTCAGGAAAACGGATTAGTGATTGCTTTGCCAACTCAGAACATTTTGGCCACTGTTATGAACACACTGAAACTCGGCGAGCAACGGGGCCGCAAGAGCTGCGTTGTGGACGGCTCATCCAAGTTTTCGGGCTACGTGCTCAACGTCATGCAGAAACACGGCTACATCGGCGAGTTCGAATACATAGACGACGGGAGACTTGGCAAGTTCAGGATTCAGCTACTGGGACGCATAAACGACTGCGGGGTGATTGTTCCACGCGTCGCCGTGGACTCGGGTTCGGTTGACAGGCTTTCAACGAAGTTTCTGCCGTCAAAGGACGTGGGCATACTGATTCTTTCCACGTCCAAGGGAGTCATGTCGCACGTGGATGCAAGGTCGAACGGCGTGGGAGGAGTGGCCGCGGCCTACGTGTACTAGGTGGCTTGAAAAATGATTGTGCGCTATGTTTCGAAGGCTGTGAAGATTCCCGAAGGGGTGCAGGTTTCTGTGGAAGGGAAAAAGGTCACCGTGAAAGGCCCGGCTGGCACGCTTACCCGTGCGTTCGACTCCACGCCAGTCGAGTTCAGGGTTGACGGATCCCAGCTGATCGTTGAAGCCCACAACATTAAGAAAAGAGATCAGGCTCTTGTGGGAACCACGGCGGCACATGTCAGAAACATGTGCCAGGGCGCCTTGAAAGAGTACACTTACAGGTTGAAGATGGTTTACGCCCACTTTCCGCTCAGCGTTAAAGTGGAAGGTGAGACTGTTAAAATAGAGAACTTCATAGGCGAGAGAGCGCCACGCCTGGCCGCCGTAGCCAAAGGTGTGCGCGTCGCCGTTGAAGGCGAGGACGTGGTTGTTTCCGGAGTGGACAAGGAGTCTGTGTCCCAGACCGCGGCGAACATACAGAAGGCCACACACATACGGCAGTACGACCCGCGGGTGTTCTCTGACGGAATCTACGTGTATTCAAAGGAGTAGATGAAAATTGTCGTCCAAACAAACCGAAGCCAAAGGAAACGGAGTAAAAATCGGTAAAATCCTTGTTAAGCGCAGGAGCCTGCCGTCGTTCAGCCGTCCGAACCACTGGACGCGTTCAAAGCTCAGTACTTCCTGGCGCAGGCCGAAGGGCATAGACCATAAGGTAAGACACTCGTACAAGGGTTATCCCCCACAGGTCAAGGTGGGCTACCGCACCCCGAGGGCAACGAGGGGGCTGCACCCATGTGGCCTCAGGCCTGCGGTTGTTTCAAACATCTCCGAGCTGAGTTTGCTGGATCCGTCAGTCGACTGCGTGATACTGTCCGCTAAGCTCGGGGGAAGAAGGCTGCAGGAGGTTCAGGCCGCTGCCGTCGAGAAAGGGTTCACGCTCGTCAACGGCGTCGCCGGAGAGCAACCTGAGCACGTGGGTGAAGAAGCAGAGGAGACAGTCGTAGAACAGAAGAGCGGTGGCGGTGAAAGCGAGGTAGAGGTAAAGGAAGAAAAAACGGATGCGGAGCAAACGGAGACAGAAAAGGAAGTGAAGAATTCCGATGGTTGATCTTTCAACTCAAAGAAGACTGGCCGCCCAGATACTCAAACTGGGTAAGTCAAGAGTATACATTGACCCAGAGCACACGGAGGACGTGGCGGAGGCTATAACCAGAGACGACGTACGGTCCCTCATAAACATGGGCTACATTGAAGCGCGCCCCGCTTCAACTCCAAGCAGGGGAAGATACAGGCTTACACGCGCCAAAAAGGTGCGTGGAAAAAGGAAGGGACACGGCTCAAGAAAAGGCGGTAAAAAGGTCAGGCGACGCCCGGAGCACGCCTGGGTGAACCGGACCCGCAAGCAGCGCGCCTATCTCAGGGAGGCCTACAAGAAGGGTGAGCTCGACCACGCCACGTACAGGTCGCTTTACGTCAAAATAAAGGGAGGAGTGTTTCCAAGCCTTTCCTCTCTTGTGAACGCTGTTTCAAGGAGGTCGTAGCGCGTTGGCAACTGGTCCGAGATACAGGGTGAGGTTCCGGAGGCGCAGGGAAAAGGTCACAGACTACCGTAAGCGGCTTCGCCTGCTTTCCTCAAGGCTGCCCCGCCTGGTTGTCAGAAGGTCCAACAGGTACGTGTACGTGCAGCTCGTGTCTTCTTCCAAAGCCCAGGACAAGGTTGAGTTCAGCGCTTCAAGCAGGGAGCTAGCGGACCTGGGCTATGCGTCGGGTCTGGCATCGACGCCCGCATCCTATCTCACAGGTCTTCTCGCTGCGAAGAGGGCTCTTAGAAAAGGAATTGAAAAAGCCGTTCTTGACATAGGCGCATCCTCTAACGCACCCAAAAGCAGCGTGTACGCTGTGCTGAAAGGATGCGTGGACGGTGGACTGGATGTCCCTCACTCAGAGGAGATGCTTCCTGATGAGTCACGCCTTAAAGGAGAACACATTTCAGCGTACGCTGCGAAGCTTAAAGCCGAAGACGAAGAGCGCTACCGGAGGCTTTTCTCCAAGATGATCGGCTCCGGCGTCGAACCCGAGAGGCTTCAAAGCGTCGTGGAAGAAGTGAAGTCGAAACTGGACAGGCTGGTGGATGGTGGCACAAATGTCTGAGCAGTCGGAGTGGATTCCCAAAACAAAGCTTGGCAAGCTTGTCAAAGAAGGCAAGGTCGCCTCAATCAAAGACGTGCTCGAGTTCAACATGCCCATAAGGGAGCATCAGATAGTTGACGTGCTTCTTCCGGGCCTCGAGTCAAGGATAATCTTTAGCGGAGTGGTTCAAAGGCAGACGGACGCCGGCGAAGTTAACAGCTTTAAAATCGTGACCGCCGTGGGAAACAGGGCGGGCGTAGTGGGCATCGGCGCAGGCAAAGCAAGGCAGCTTAACGATGCAAGAGACAAGTCGCTGGTGGCGGCTAAATCGGGCATAACCTATCTCAAAAGAGGTTGCGGAAGCTGGGAGTGCAGGTGCGGAACCCAGCACAGCGTCCCCTACAAGATGTCTGGGAAAGAGGGAAGCGTGTCCGTTCACATTCTCCCCGCTCCAAGGGGCACTGGCATAGTGGCCTCTGAAATAGTGAGAGAAGTGCTCGCGCTCGCAGGAGTATCAGACGCCTGGGTGAGCACCCAGGGTGAAACAAGAAACATAGTCAACGTGGCGTACGCGACGGTTCAGGCGTTGCGCGGAGGCCTCAAATTCAGGTCTCCGCTCGACTGGACTCGTTGAGGTGTCCTGTTTGCCCAAGGTTATCGGCGTTATAAGAACCAGGGGAACGGTCAAGGTTCCCAGAAACGTCAAAGTCACTCTCGAACGGATGAAGCTGAACAGAAGGCACAGCATGCTTATACAGTACGATTCACCCACGCTGAGAGGAATGATAAAGGCGGCCGAACCGTATCTCGCGTGGGGGGAAGTGGACCGTGAACTCCTGGTCAACCTCCTCAGCAAACGTGGCAGATTCAGGGGAGGCAGAAGACTCGGCGCCGACGAACTCAAGCTGCTTGGCTGCTCGACCATAGAGGAGCTAGCGGACTCTATTCTGGAGAAAGGCGAGCTGAAAAAGCACGTCGCAAACGGTCTTTCAAACGTTTTCGGGCTTACACCTCCAAGCGGAGGATTCAAAGCCGACCTCCACAGGCCGGCTTCGCAAAAAGGCGTGTGGGGAGCCCACGAGCACTTGACGCCGCTTGTGGCCCGC
>JAVZLA010000068.1:0-5216 GCA_038883995.1 Thermoprotei archaeon
CGTGCATTCCGACCAGGCCGATCGTCGAGAAGTGGTTCCTCAGGGTGCCGAGATAGCGCCTGGAGAAAGGAAGCAGGCCGGCTTGGATGTTCCGCTCGCACAACTTCCGCTTGATCTCCAGGGACTCCTTGGCCAGGTGCATCAGCCTTTCCAGCCTTTCGAAGAACTCGTCCTCGCTCCTGGAGAGGTATCCCAGCCGGGGCATGTTGATGGTCACCACCCCAACGCTGCCCGTGGCATCAGAGGACCCGAAGAGGCCCCCGGTGACGTTTCTCCTGAGTTCGCGCAGGTCCAATCTCAGGCGGCAGCACATGGACCGCACGTCGCTGGGCCTCATGTCCGTGTTGATGAAGTTCTGGAAGTAGGGCAGACCGTACTTTGCCGTCAGCGCAAACAGCTTGTCGGCAAGCTCAGAGTCCCAGGGGAAGTCTTTGGTGATGGAGTACGTTGGAATCGGAAACGTGAAAACGCGGCCCTTGGGGTCGCCCTCGGCCATGACTTCCAAAAAGGCCTGATTGATCAGCTCGGTTTCCTCCGCGTACTCCGCGTATGTTTCATCAAGCGGCTTGCCCCCGACAATCGCCGGCTTGTTCGCGAGGTCTTCAGGGCAAGTCAGCGCGAAGGTCAAATTGGTGAACGGTGAGTTCCCTGTGATGAACACTTTGCCGTTTCTTCTGGCCACAAAAGTACCATTTTTAGTGGAGGGGCACCAGACAGCACCTCGATATTTTACTTTTTCTATTTTTGTTATGCAGGTCGTATCGTGCTGGACTACGGTGATCATTTCTCCCTTTCCCTTTCGCACGGCTGTTCCGTAGCCGCACTGGGCGCAGAGGGCTTGAATGATATCCCTATTTTTTTCGTTTTCCGGAGTTATTTTCGCCGAGCGGCGGGATTTCTTTGAGCCATCGCCTTTGATATAGGTGTCCAAGTACAGCTTAATTTGCCTGGGTGAAAGCTCAGCGATGAACTGCGGAGTTACCTTTTCTCTCACATACTGTTTGATCCATCTTGAGCTGGACCGGCTAAGCCTGAAGCGAATGCAGGGGTACTTGGCGAATCCGGAAAACTTAGAAGACTCGTCCCACCGCAAATTCAAGGCTTTAAGAGAATTCCGAATTTCTTCACAGTTTTCTCGATCCTTTGAAGATTGATATATGGCAACTCTTCCTCGCCCGTCATCTAAGCTGCCCCTCGAAACAACCCAAGCCACTAATTTGACGAGGTTATCGTCTATCTCCTTTTTGCTTTCAGCGTACCCTGAGATCGGCACCAGTATTGGCGCTTTGAGGTTCAAGAGATTCTCTGCCTCTTCGAGCACGAAAACCTCCGAATTGAATTTTTTTCTAACCACCCTGTGATTAGGAGTGACGAGCTGGTCTTGGATCCGGTTCTTCAGGCGGATGAGATAGCCGTCGTACTGATAGACGCATATCCTGTTCGGTCTCAGGAACTCTATCCTGCGGTTCTTTACGTTGAAAGTCGCGATTTTGTCGTGCTTTCCCAGCTCATAAAATTTCTTCCACCCATTCGATGTCAGCACTTCCGTATCCTCTGAGACGCACTGTCCACCCCATCTCGATGTGATGTTGAGGTTGAAGACAAACGTCTGTAGCGCCTGCCTGACCTCCCTGTAGCTGAGCCTGTCGGCGCGGACGAAAGGAGCGAGCAGAACGTCGATCTGGTTGAAGGCCTGAGCTCCGGCCCACTCGTTCTGCAGCGTGCCGATGAAGTTGACGATTTGCAGCAGCGCTGTGTCGAGGTGCTTCGGCGGATTGCAGTGCGTTCTACCGGGAGCGTTGAAGCCCTCGAGGAGCAGTTTTTCGAGGGACCAGCCAGCGCAGTAGCCGCAGAGGGACATCTGAAGGTCGTGCAGGTGCAGATCTCCGTTGACGTGGGCGTCAGAGACTTCAGGCGGGTATATCTTCACTAGGGCGTAGTTGGCCAGAACCGTGTTCGACGCGTGAAATATCAGCCCGGGGATAGTCTGGCCGTTGATGTTGGCATTCTCCCTGATCCTCCAGTCAAGGCCGTTGAGGTAGGTGTCAACGAGGCCGACCACCGACAGCTCGGCATCCTTCAGCTTTCGCAGCTCCTCCTTCTGCTTCCGGTAGAGGATGTACGCCTTTGCCGTTTTCGCGTGGCCGTGCTCGATCAGGACCTTCTCGACAACATCTTGGATGTCTTCAACGCTTGGTATCTTTCCGGCAAACCTCTGCTCGAGAATCGCAACCACTTCGTCGGTGAGTCTCTCAGCGATTTTCCTGTCCCTTCCCCCGACTGCTTGGGCAGCCTTGAAAATGGCATTGGTGATGCGCTGCCTGTCAAAGGGGACGATGCGCCCGTCTCTCTTTCTAACCTCAGCAATCAAACCACTTCACCCCCGTCACGAGGTCGCGCAAAAGCTCCGGGACCGTTTTTCCCCTCTCTTCGGCCAGCTTCGCAAGCTGACCGTACAGCTCGCGCTCGATTCTTATTTCAACATATTTCGGCACGCCATCACCTCCCGCCGTTCTTTGGAGCCCCTCCTCATCAGCCTCTTTCCGAGGTTGCACCAGCAGGACCAGCAAATGCGGTCCGTTCTGTAGCCCGCCTGCTGCTGGATGCTCCGGGAGACCAGCGGAGACACGGAAAGCCCGTTGCAGAACTTGCAAACAGCCGGCTGTCTCCTGGCTCTGCGCATTCTCCCCACCAAAACCACCTCCGAGAGCACTTTTATGCAAGAACATCAGACGAAGTCCGCGAGCGAGCGCTGCCTGTTGCTGGCCCTTCCTCCGATCTCGTCCCAGGTGATTCCGGCTGCGTCGAGGATGTCGGAGATCTTCCCCCGCAGGGTGAGTTCCTCCATGCGCTCCCAGTCGACGGCACACCCCTCCGGCGCCCTACGCTCGAAGGCGACGATATCGGTCGGCGGCTTTCCGACAATTCCCTTGACGTAAAGATAAAGCGGTTTCGACCCCATGCCGAAGCTGGTGCCGAAGACCGCGTTGCTGTAAATGGCGCCCCGGATATGGGAGGGCACACCCGTACCCTTTTTGACCCCGTACTGCTCCAGCGGCATCTCGATCCCCTTTCTGAACGCGATCCGCTCGAGCGGCTGCTTCCTGAAGTCCTCAAGCGCCTTTCGCACGAAGGCGACGGTCTGCTCCCTGGCGCCCCGGAGAACGAGATCGAAAAGGGTCTTCTGAACCTCCTGCGTGAATTTGCTCTGATCCGATCTGATTGCCTCGAAGCCGACAACGCGCAGGTAGTCGCACGGCCGGTGCTGCCAGATCACGTGAGCGGCGTAGCGCTTTTTGACGCCGGTGAAGAGAATCCTTTTGGCGTAGCAGTTCAGGTCCATCTTTATGCTGTACCCGCGGACACCGTACCTTTCGCTGAAAAAGCGCTCAATCTCCTGGTTCAGCTTCCTGCCAAGCTCCGCTGATTTCTCAAAGGGAACGGAGACCATGATGCTGTCCGTGTCCCCGTATAGGGGCTCGTAGCCGAGCTCCCTGGCGAAATCGGCGATAAACAGCAGTCCAGTGCGGCCGGCTTCGGTGACGGCTTCGGCCTTCTGCCTGCTGTGCAGCCTGGTAAACGGAGCTCCAATATATCCGTATAGAGAATTTACATAGAATTTGATTACGTCCCTTTTTCTTTTGACGGCTTCGTATTCTCTAGTTCCCGGCACCAAGCTCTCGAGCTGCGCATCAATCTTGTCCCTCTCCTCGAACAACCTCTCAACGAGCCTGGGGATGATGCCCGGCTCGTCGCTAGGCCCATCGACCTCGGGAGAAATGTTCAGCGCCCTGATCAGCGAGGGGTAGTACCTGGAAAAGTCGTACACCGCCACATTCTCGTAAACTCCTTTTCTCGCGGAGCCATCTCCGGTGAAGAAATCCACCAGGGCACCGGCGTACTTATCCTGCCGCTCGGGAGTCTCCGGAGCCGAGGGCAAAATGACACCAATTTCCCGGGCCAGCCGCAGGAGCATCGTGTCCACGAGAACCGAGAACTTGAGCGTGTCGTCGTAGTGGACAACGCCGGCGTAGTCCTTGAGCCCCTCGAAGAATTCGGTGATGCCGTATTTCCTGTCCAGCTCTATCATGATCCTAACGTCATCGCGGTTGTACTCGGCCAGAAACTCAGCATCACCCCTCCCGTACCTCTCTAGGGCCTCCATCGCCAGCACGACCTCATCCTCGCTGACAAATCCCTCCTCGACGGCCACGTCCTTGAGCGAGTGAGAGAGCCGGCGATGAAGCTTCATGTCCGCGGATCTGAGATCGAAAGTTTCGGGGAAGCGAATCTTGAAGCCAAGCTTGGCGGCACGGTTCTTGAGATAGTCGACATCGTATGCGACGTTCCATCCAATCAGGACATCGGGATCAGTTGAGTTCAGGTAGAAGGAAATGCTTCGAAAGAGTTCCCTCTCGTCCTCGAGGAAGTAGAACCCTTCCGCCTCGTCGTCGTTGCCTTTACCGACCACAAAGGTGATGTACTTCGAACTGTAGCTGTCCCATGCGGAGAAGGCCACCACCGGCGCAGGCGTTGCGATGGTGTCGAGCGATCCCTCCCCTGCGACCTCGATGTCGGCATAGCATCGCCTGGGCTTTATCGTCGGCTCGGCGGGGTCTATCTCCCCGACACCGACCTTGCAGCCCTCCGGGATGGAGACGCCGTACCTTATGCCCGCAGCGATCAGGAAGTTTCTCGTGTAGGGAACATCGGCCTGGTAGTGCTTCTTGTATTTCGCCCTCTCCTGGGGGACGAGCTTAAAATCCGGGACGATAACTTTTCTAAGTTCCTCGCCGAAAAGCGATCTGAAGCCGCCCTGGCCCGGCACGTAGAAGTGCGGCTTGAAGCCGACAACCTCCGTCCTTGACTTGGACCCGTCGCTGTGCCTGAGAGAGAGAAATATCCGGTCCGGGGGAGCTGCCGAAACCCCAACAACTCTGGCCAGCTTTTTCATTTTGACCACCTCCTGTTCTGCCAGCAGCGCTTTTAACCCGAAACAGAGGAAGCGGATTGCCGGGCACGGCGCGTACTGGTTGCCACCGCACTGTCGGGCAACCCGGCAAGAAGGCGGCAGAAGCCAACCGCCCGCGCCGCGCTCTTCGGCCCGCCTCCTCCCCGCAGCTACTCTTTCAAGGAGCGCAGCAGATCATTGCCGTACGCGACAATTTTGCCCGCGATGACACCCATCACCCAGAGCAGCGCCACCGGCACCAGGT
>JAVZLA010000069.1:0-5070 GCA_038883995.1 Thermoprotei archaeon
CTACACTTCGTCCCTGAACCCGGAGGCTGTTAGAGGAGCCATGATAAGCCTGGCGATAGACTACGGTGTCCCCATTCTTTGGTCAAGGTCTCCGTCTGAGACTGCGCGCCTCTTAGCCAGGATCGCGACGAGAGAACAGAGAGAGATGGGTCGGGCCAAGCCGATCATCAGGGATGAGAGGAAACCGGTGGAGAACGACGATATAAGAGAGTACCTGATCAGCTCAATACCCGGTGTAGACGCCGTAAGATCCAGAAGCCTGCTGAAACACTTCGGATCCGTAGCAGCCGTCTTGAAAGCAGAAGTCCAGGAGCTTCTCAAAGTAGAAGGGATAGGGGAGAAAACCGCGAAGAAGATCAGGGAAATAGTCGACGGAGAGTACCGTTCAACCTGACCCAAACCCTAAGCCTTCAGCTCCTTAATCCTTTTTACTATATCGAGCATGAGGGTTATTTCCTGCAGGTCTTTCCCTTCATCTGTCCCGAGCTTTATTTTCTCAATCTTGGACCTTATCTGCTTCATCATCAGCTCTTCCAAGTCGTACAGAACCGAGCTCACAGTTATCTTCCCAAGCGCCTCCTCGTCGCTTGAAACAATTACAACCTTCTTATCGCAGTTCAGACAATAAACCTCGCCGTTCTTCCTCTGCACGAGTGGCGACGCGCACACGGGGCAAGCTTCTGCCAGCAGTTTGCCTCCTTCCATAAGCGCGGACGCAATCTTCTTACTGACCTGCGACACAAGGCTAAAGCCTTAGTAAAGCTATATATTGGTATCTGTTATCGGAGGAGTTCTCTGGGAGGCTGAAACAACATGGCACTTAAGATTGGTAACGACGAAAAGATAAAGCAGGCAGTGGTTCTGCTTCAGCAGATATCTGACGACAGCACCATCCCTCGCAACATTAGGAAGACCGCGCAAGAGGCTTCAAGGGTTCTACAGGCGAAAAATCTCACGGCCGGCGTCCGAGCCGCCAACGCAATAAGCGTCATAGACCAGATATCACAGGACCCGAACATGCCTCCCCATACACGCGTGCAGCTATGGCAGGTTGCGAGCACCCTGGAAACCGTTAAAGACTGAAGTCTGTAAACCAACCAAAAAACCCAAAAGGCTGGTCCCCGAAATCCGGTCTAGCGGGGTTGTCCGAGCTTGGTCAAAGGAGACGGATTCAGGCTCCGCCGCGTAGAGCTGCGTGGGTTCAAATCCCACACCCCGCATTCAACAAAACGTGTGGCGCTCACCTACAAAGAAAACTCCACGTTTACCTCTGCTTCAGTAAGCTCGTGCTTTAGGGTTTGATTACGCGTGGCCGGGCTGCCTTTCTTCTCGTTGGCGTTCGCGTCCCTGTCCAAGCAGCTTTCTCTCAAGCGCCAGCTTCTTGCGTAGGAAGGTGACGTACAACGCGGCTCCAAAAATAAGCAGAAAGACGCCGAAGTCTATTCCTCCCACTATTGTTGTAAAGCTAAGCGATGCGGCTCCAACAATCATGGAAAAGGCGCCTATTAGCTCAAGCTGCCTGTAGTCGTTTAACTTGGCCTCTATGTATTCCTTGGCGGCATCCAATCGGATTCCCCTAGCCATCAGTCCGCCTTTAGCGCACTCTTCTACTGCGTCGGAAGGCAAGATAACCCAAGGCAAGTAGCACAACGAACACCACTATTGCTGCCACGCCATCTGTGCCGCCCAGAAACGAGGAGGGCGGCGGAGTATATGATGAGCCCGGGAGGATTTGGGTGGGAGGAGACGCACCGGAAAGTTCCGGTATGATTGGGCTCAGCAGGTTTGCTGAGATATCGTATCGTCCCAGACTATCCAAGCCGAATATCGCTTCAACGGTCGCCAGAAGCGAATAGTGGTCGAATTCCACTTGCGTTACCGTGTGGTTGACAATACTAGGCGGCCCCACTACGATAAGAGGAACCCTCCCACCGTGAGCAACCCCATACCCAGAGTTCGAGCTTCCCTCATCGTATGTTATGAAAATCACGGTTGAATTGAAAACATGGGAACCCAGTATTTCAGGCACGAAAGTGGAAAGCCATTTGTCTCCCACTGAAAGCGGACAGGAGTGGGCGTCATCGCATATGTTCGGAGTTACAAACGAAAAGTTTGGGAACGAGCCGCTGTTAAGGTCGCTGAAAAACGGGCCGCTCGCCGAAGTTACGTTGCCGAGCGGCACCACATGCGTATCACAGTAGGCCGTGTTGTTCACCACGTCCCTATAGTATACGAAGGGGTTGTGGTTCACGTCGTAAAGCGTGGTTGGCGACTTATCGCAGGGGACAGGCATTGATTCGGCGTATTCCTTCCAGCTGAGGCCCGCACTGTTAAGCAGGTCGGCTACATTCGTTGCTCCAATGTTTCCGCACTGAGAAGGCTCACAGTCATCTGTCACGCCAAGCGTGCTACCGGCCGTGATAGCAATGTAATTGGGAAGAGAAGGATGTGTAACCGCATAGTATGCAGAAGCCAAAGCGTATTTTCCGGCAAGCATATTCTGGTACGGGGCGCTGGAACTACCTATAACCTGAGAGTAACCGTGGTTCTCCATCATAATGATGACTACGTGCTGAATCCTGTGCGCTGAAACACTATTCGAAGAAGGCTGCGCTGAGGCAGTCGCCGTCAGTTGAAGACCCACCGGGATAGGGGCCGCCGTAGCGATAAGAAGAAGTAAGATTGCCAAAGATGTCCTGCCAGACACTTTCAAAGGCTTGCACCGACATGTGGTGACTACGACGCAGCGATTTAGCCTTTCCTCTGCCGCATCCCCTGCAGCAAAGCCGCATCAGACGATTTTCAGTCTGAGCGCATCCACACGGGCTGAGCCGATTCGGTCAACCAGGCCTGAAACCTCCTTTGAGCCATACTCTTCTATGCGTCCCTCGTCCGAAAGATACGTGAGATCAGTATCGTACGGGAGGCGTGCCAGCACCTTAAGCCCTTCTAAACCTTCAGAGTCGGACTCGGACTTGGAGAACACTATTTTGTGCTGGCAATGAGGGCACACCGTGTAGACCATGTTCTCCACCAAGCCGAGCACAGGTATGTTAAGCGACTTCGCCATGTTCACAGCCTTCTGCACAATCATACGTGAAAGCTTCTGCGTCGACGTCACTACAACTACTCCGTCGAGAGGTATTGACTGAAAAACTGTAAGAGGCGCATCGCTTGTGCCGGGAGGAAGGTCGAGAACAAGATAGTCGAGTTCACCCCAGTCCACATCCGTGAAGAACTGACGTATTATTCCGTTAATTATGGGGCCGCGCCAGACAGTTGCGTCAGTCTCCCTTTCAACAATGAGGTTCATCGAAACAACTTTTATGCCGCTTCTAGTGTCTGCTGGAAGCATCTTTCTGCCGTCAGTTGTCAATCTGCCCTGAAGTCCAAAGAGTCTGGGAATGCTCGGCCCAGTTACATCGGCATCGAGAATACCAACTCTAAAGTTTCTTCTTCTCAGCTCGCACGCTATAAGCGCGGCCACAGAAGACTTACCAACTCCCCCTTTACCCGAAACAACCGCAATAATGTTATGCACACTTCCTTTGTCAAGTCTGCTTATGGGGCTCACCGCTCCTCCAGGCGCCTTGGCGCCTGTGCCCGATTTGGCTTCCCGTATCCTCTCCATTCTGAGCGCGCGCACCTTTTCAACCACTGCGCTGCGCTCGCTTTCCGTCATGGAAGTAAACCTGACATCAACGTGCTTTGCACCCATCTGAGAAAGCGCCGACGAAACCTCACTCTTTATTTTCTCCGTAAGCGGACACTCCGGCACTGTGAGAGCAACCAGCATCTGCACCCTGCTTTCTTTGGGATCAACGTGAATTTCTTTGACCATGTTCAGATCAACGATGTTTTCTCCGATCTCCGGATCCCTGACGCCTCTCAGGACGCGTAGCACTTCTTGCTCGCTCAGAGTAACATTCATCACGCTTTTAGCAGACGAACCAGTTAAAAGCCCTATTTATGTACGGGTACGCGTACAGTAAGGGTAGCCGTAACCCATAGCAGGTGCACCATATTGCTCTTCGCTTCAATCTTGGCGTTTGCTTTCACCGCAATAGCGGTCTACTTTTTACTCGACTTTGTCAAAGTGTTCTTCATAGGAGCGGGCTACTATGGGCTCGACGTCCATAAGCCTGACACACCCCGCGTCGCCACGATGGGCGGCCTCATCTCGCTCGCGGTCGTCGTTGCTGTAGCATTCGCCTCGATGACAATAATAAATCAGGCCGCCAGAGAATTCATAGCACTCTTCATAGTGATATTCGGATACTACGGGCTTCTGGGACTGTACGACGACTTGAAAGGACTGAGAGGCCGAGCCAAACTCGGGCTTACGCTGCTGGGCGGAATTGTAGTTTACATTATAGCACGGCTTCTCGGAATTTACCTGTACAGTGCTCGACCATATCTTCCCATCATCGGAGAAATACACGGCGTGTTCTTCCTTTACCCCTTCTTTATACCCGTAGCCTTCGCTGTTAGTTCGAACGCCTTCAACATGTTCGACGTCTACAACGGAACTCTGAGCTTTGCATCCACCGTGGTGTTCATCCTGCTCGGAGTGCTCGTTCTGCTTGCGGGGGTTGCACACTACGCTGTACTCGACTCGTTCCTCGCGTTCGTCTGCGCCGGCGCATCACTTGGATTGTTCCTCATAAACAGGTATCCTTCCAGATTCTTCCTCGGAGATGTGGGAAGCCTTTCGCTTGGGTCTGCTTTAGCCTTCATAGCCATTACGGGCAGACTTGAAGTCGTGACCGCCGTGGCGATCATGCCTATGCTCATGAACGGCTTCATAAGTTTCGGCAGCGTTGGAAAACTGTTTGAAAGGCATGAGATAGGAGAGAGGCCTGTAAGGGTTTCAAACGGTATGATATTTTCCAACAGAAGGCCTGGCGCGCCAATGAGCCTAGCAAACGTTCTTGCCTCAAAGAAGCCTTTGAGCGAAAAGCAGATGATACACAGGTTCTACATACTCTCCTTGGTCGGAGCCGCCCTGGCAGCGGTCACCTTTTTCCTGACGTGGTGACAAAAATAAAGGCGCCCGACCCGCTTGTAGCG
>JAVZLA010000070.1:0-5056 GCA_038883995.1 Thermoprotei archaeon
GGACTGGGTGCCCGTAGAATACGCGTTGAACCACGTGTTGCCGGTGCCCGTGAATGCGGCTCCCTGCACTTTGTACGCGAAGACGGCTGAGAACCCTCCGAGCGCCGCGGCGACGAGAACAGGTTCGTATCCTCTGTAGCTGTGGCCGTAAAGTGTGGGGAAAGCCACTCCGGAGACCGCGGCCAGAAACGCTGAGGCCGGGATGATGGTGAGGGCGCTGAGCGCCGCCGCCTTTGAATAAGACGACGCCAGCCTTTCGCTGCCCTGGGAGGAGACTTCGGCGAAGGCGGGTACAAGTATGGTTGCCACAGGATAGGATACGAGCCCCACCATGTTGGTCATGTTTCCCGCGGCCGTGAACGCGCCCACAGCGGAGGCCGCCGCCAGGTCCGCTATCAGGATGAGTTGAAGCTGCGCGGACAACCCGGCTGTCAGAGAGCTAACGTAGTTTCCGAGCCCGAAGGAAAGCAGTCTGACAGCGTTCTCGCGGAAGCGTCTCGGCCTCGCAATATGCCCGTGTCTCCAGAGTGCCAGCAGGCCGAGTGCGGCTCCGAAACCGAATCCGGCGACTGTGCCCGCCACGGCTCCGTAGATGCCTAGTCCTGCGGCGATAAGGCCTATGGCCACCCCGTATTTGGCGACGGCCTGCGCGACAAGCAGCGCGCCTGAGACGCGTGTCCTGAAGTAGCCGTTCAGTGCGGATGAAGACAGGTTGGAGAAACCCTGTAGAACAACTGTGACGGAGGCGAATCTTGCAAGCGAAGCCAGGCCTGGCTGCTTTAACACTTCGCTAGCGAAGAAGGGGGCAACCGCGTAAGATACTCCCGTGAGCCCTAGGTACACGAACAATCCCAGTGTCAGCGCCGCCGCAAGTATTTCCTTATCTTTTCCGGACTCGTTCGTAGACCTGTAGTGGGCGATGTATCTTGTGGTTCCCGCTGCTATACCCATCCTCGTGAAAACGAACACGACTCCGGCGGGCACCAGCGCAAGCGTGTACAGCCCGTAAAGTCTGACTCCGAGGAGACGTGCGACAACGATGGCGCCCACACCCTGCACGATAACCGAAAGCGTGTTACCCACAAACAGGTTTCCGGCGCCGCGGGCGGCCTTAGCTTGTCTACGCAACTGGCTGAGACTCCTCTCGTTGGGCTTTGGTCCGTTCTAATAGGTTTTCGCCTCTAAACGTGAATCCTCTGCTTTTGCTTGTCGGCCGCATCCCAAGGCGGCAGCGGCGGGCGTCGATTCATGGACGGGAGAACGCCGGTCCTGGAACAGAACGGAAGCATCAAGCTGGCAACCCGCATCAGGCCGAATTCACCTGAAACACTAAGATAGCGGTACAACGGGGGAAGTTGTTCGCAAGGCGCACAAAGGCATTTGCCTCAGGCAGGGCAAAGACCTTTTCGTACTAGAGTTCACTTTTAAACCAGTTAGCTGTGGAACTGTGCTCGCTTTCAGAGCGGAATAGTGACGGCTAACTGGGACAGCTGAGTCTTACAGCAGCGTCATGTCGGCTTGTTTGGTTGCGGAGAGGACGGCGACAATTCAGATGCGGACGAGAACCCGGGTGGTTGGGGGGTGGAAGGAGCCGAGGTATGCTCCTATGCGCTCACAACATTGAAAAAACAAATTTATCATACCTTGGCTGCCTATTATTCAGGAATGAGATCAGTTTGAAGACAGATGGGATTGGTTCTGAGCCTCCGTCATTGTCGGTTGTTATCCGAGCACACAATAGGACCAAGTTCGTTGAGCGTGCTGTGCGTTCAGTTCTCTCGCAGAATCTCCACTGTTCGAAAGCTGAAATCGTGGTTGTAAAAGCTTTCACAGACCCTTTTCTCGAAGGCCTGTTGAAAACTCTTGGAGCGAAGCTAGTACATGTTACTGAGGGAGGGCAATGCCAGCATCTTTTGGCGGGCGTTGAAAACAGTTCTGGTGAAATAATAGCGTTTCTGGACGACGACGACGAGTTTCTCCCCGGAAAGCTTTGTGCTGTCGTCGAGGCCTTCGGGAAGAATTCCGAACTCATATACTATCACAACAGCCAGATAACCGTCGATGAAGACGGCAATCCTCGTAAGGAATATCGGGCTGCGTGGAAGAAGCCTGTCGAAGAAAGCGGTCGAATGGTTTTCCGCTCACCTTTTAGCCTCGGAGACCTCAACATGTTCCTGCGAACTGAACCACAGTTCAACATGAGCTCAATAGCTGTCAGACGAACGCTTATCGAACAAAATGTTGAAGCCTACAAGAGGGGTCTGCGACAGGATGACGTTCTCACCTTTGTTTGCGCGCTCTGTTCTCGTGGTGAACTCATGTTAGACTCGCGTCGGCTGACCCTGTACAGACTGCACAAGGGAAACTTCTCGGCTCGACAATCAAACACTACTGCACAGTACATCAAAGAGAATCTGGAATTTCTGAAAAATGTTGTTCCAAGCACGGTAGCTATCCGCGAATACGCTCGTAGATACGGGTCCAACGCGGCTAAACGATACATCTCCTATTACTACTATGAACACTGGCTTACAGAGGAGCTTCTGGCCCGACAACAGTCTGCCTTAACAGTACTACTAAATCTACTCTCCTACGTCAGCCAACTCTACCCTTCCACGTTTTTGCACCAGCTGAAAAAGACCGGTCTCACGGTTCTCAACCTGGTTTACCCTGACATGGCTCTCTCATTATATGTTACCGGAAAGTTCAGTAGAAGAACCAGGTCTACGCTCGGCGACACGGTAGCCAAGCGTACGCAGGCACTCACCTGAAGAGCCGCAAAGAAGCCCATACTCTTTAGAGGTGGGAGGAATTGGGGCGGGCTGTTTGTATCGTCCGATATCTATAGTCTCCTGTGGTGCTGAGCAAGGAGGATGCCTGCCATACAAGCAAGTGGTGTTCCCACTGCTGTGTTGTCGGGAACGAAGATGATGGAAGCATCTGTTCCCTGTTCAGATGCAGAAAATGCGGCCAAGTTGTAAACGCCGACCGAAAGGCGAGTCTGGCTGTGGCCGTAGCCGTCAAAACTCTGGTGTTGCGGAACCGGCTTCGGCTCCGGCTTCCTAACCAGAAGTTCCAGATTAACACCAGAAGAGTCCCCGTCAACGGGCTCATGCGTCTGCGTCTGCGTTATGGCTCCGATGCACCTGGACTGGAGGCTGTGCCTTGAACCAGTCTTGGGAAGGGGCGAGCCCACGAACTTCAGTCGTGGGTAGTTGACAGAGGGTTCGTCTGCTTTCAACGCCGTTTAGGTTCAAGTCAGCCGCCGAACTCTAAAAGAGTCGGCTTGCTGCTGGCCTGCACCACTCCAGTAGGCATGGATCCACCTGGCTGCAACTATTGGCTGATGGACGGCGGCCTGAATTACTCGGGTTTACCAGGTACTTCTATGTTTCCTGAGTGAACGCTGTTTAATGGTGGTTTATGGTCGCCTATAATCTCCGTGTTCGCTACTCATCCAACCCATAAGTCGCGTGGGTTCTCCCGTTTACCATGATAAGAGGTTTTCAGACCACTTCAGCGGAAGCAGCTTTAAAGGCTTAAAACCGTCGCAGAGTCTGGAAATCGATGCATGGCCGTCAGGGAACCAGTGCTTGGGGAAGCTTAAAGCGCGCTTGGGCAGGAAAGGAAAGCCCCGGACGCGCCAGATTTATCGGACCCCTCTATACAGAGGGCGTGCAGTACGGATATGCCGGGGTGGCCGAGCGGTCTAAGGCGGCGGCCTGCAGTGGTTAAACGTGGTGAGCCGCTTTCCCGTGGGTTCGAATCCCACCCCCGGCTCATCATCTTTTTCAGGATGCTGTGTTAGAGGATCCCTCAACCTGCTGAGGGCTGTTCGTAGATGAGCCGGCGGCTTCAGCCGCACCCTGCGTAGACGGCTGCGGCTTCTTTGGGTTCGCCATCCTCCTGCCAAAGTAGAGTCCCAGGAGAAGCGCCGCCACGATCAGCGCGTCCAATCCTGCGTACAGGGGGGTGTAAACCGCTTGAACCGTGACCGGCTTCAGAACCGTGACCGTGTACGTGTTAGAGTCAGATGGATTGGTTCCGGTCCATTTGTCGAACAGCTCCAGTCCAAGCACGCCGCCCGCATACTTTGGAGCATTCAACCTGACCTGTGTGCCGTTGTCAACCCATGTTTCCTGCACGCCCTGCTGTGTTCTGACGGTCACAAGGTATTGAAGCACATATGAGTAAACCAGGGTTGTGGGAGAGTTCACGGTGGCTGCAACCGTACTGTTGGGTTCCACGCCGTTGATGTACCAGCCTGCGAACGCAAGCCTCGAGTCTGAGGTGAGGTTAATCGGGTTCGGCTCGGTCAGGTTGAGCCTGCTGCCCGCGTCAACCCATTCGCGCTTAGCGACGCCAGGCGGGTTCACTGTGGAAACCAGGAACTGTGTTTGCAGGCCTAGTCCAAGTTTGACAGGTGCCTGAAGGTTCACAGTAAGCGGCGCCGCCGCGTTTACACCGGACTCCGTGAACCCCGTGAAATCTTGGCGCACGCCTGTAAGATTGGTGTAAAAGTATTGGGGAGAGCTCAAAGTGTATGAGCCCGCTGGAAGAGCGAACAGGACGCTTCTACCCGACGGCACAAGCTCAGGCGTCCCGTTAACGTACAGTTGGGCGTCGAAGCCTCGTTCACCCCCCACTGTCAGATTGGAAACCACTACTTCCGTCTGCGTGGAAGACGCAGCCAGTGAAGGAGAGGCGCTCACCGTGACGTCGACGAAATACGTTCCCGTGCCCGATGGATTCCAGGTGAAAAGATACGCGCCTGACCTCGTGGTCTGCGACTGGGCGCTCTGAGCCGAGTTAACGAGAAACGTCACCTGCGCTCCGGATAAGGGGAGTGCGCCCGTGTCTGAGCCGGTGGCGTAGTAAGCGTAGCCAGAGAACGTGACCGTTCCGTTAAGATAGTTGAAGGAGGGGGTAAGGGTTACGGTTGCTGCTACAGGCCACAGCTCGTAGCTTGAAAGCGTTCCCTCGGATAAAACCGCGTAGGGCTGAGAAGGGTTGGAAAGGTTCCGTGCGACCGAAGCGTCAACCACGAATTCAGCGG
>JAVZLA010000071.1:0-5038 GCA_038883995.1 Thermoprotei archaeon
CGGTTCATGTCCCAACGCTCGTACTGCACTACCGGCGGATCGCTTTTCAGCCTCACCGAGCCTTTGGCGCCGTAGGCTCCGCCGAAGAACACCACAAAGTCCTGAAAGGCGTCCTTGTAACAGGTTCCGTCGATGGCGACAAAGTCGATGCGGTCGGTGTCCAGGATGCGTTCCGCCACCTCGCGCAGGCGTCGGCGATAGCTTTCGGAGCGGAATCTTTCGGCAAACGGGAGGATGAGGCGGTGAAAAAACTGGTGGTAGAACCGACAGCCGTTCTCCAGCCGGTGCTGATACAGCTGCTCGAACCGACTGCGCGAAAAGGTCAGCGAGTTGCGATACCCCTTTAAAATCTCCGACAGCACGGACATCTTCTACGCCACCGCGCCTCCAGTGTTAGCGATATTATATCACGGGGCGTGGGTGGTGTCATGTGGCTCTGGCAGAGTACACAACACCTTTCACCTCAAGAGTCAAGCCCGGAGCGGCATGTAATCGGTCATGGAAGTTGCGGGCAGCAGTGCGAAAACCCCTGTCGGGTTAGTGATTTAGGGGAGGCCATGCAGCGTCATGACCGTGACATGCGGGTGTGACAAAGTGCATATCTCCAGTTGAGGCACTGCCGCTAAGCCAAGAAGCACGCTTGGCTAGTTTGCTCTGGTCAGTTGTGGTTTGCATTTGTGCTTTGCTGGTCTTAAGTCTGACCGAGGAGAAAGACCTCATCTTATCGCGAATAACGCGTTGCTTCAGCCCTTTGATTAGAAGCACGGGCTCTATTACGGGAGCTGTTTGTGACCAATTGGCCCCAGATATCTCGGCAGACTGACCTTACCCCTGTAGCGCTCCAATAACGTAGGGATGTCCTTCGGGTAGGCCGTAGACCTCGGAGTAGAATTTCTGGATAATCTCCTGTCTGCTAAGCCCACCTTCAGCCTCCCTCCACATCAGGTACATGGGGACGGGATCCTTATCAGGTGACAAGGCCGGTTGAGTGTAGGTCGTGGAGATGACACGAGATCCCAATCGCTCGTAGAAATGAACGCGTCGTATTCTCGTGCGCCTGTCAGTTTCGTCTTTTGCATCTTCGATGCGTTCGACCTCACATATCGAGCCCCGATAAGGCAGCCCCAAAAAAAGGGCGTCCAGGCGCATTCGTTCTTCCGCGCATACTAGCAGTCGTCTACCAAAACCCTTGCCCCGCTCTGTTGGCGCAAGCGCAATATACGCATGGAACCCCATCTGAGCGGTCGGCAGGAAACTGCAGAATGCAAAACCGAATGGCCAGCCCTCCCTCTCAATCACTAACAAGTGGGCAGTGCCAATCTTGCCCGGTGAAGAGAGACTTAGCGGGTCGAGAGACCTTTGTAGAAAGGAGGGGTCCTCTCTCTCATTCTCAGGGAAAGAGGCAACGTATAAGTTGACTACTTCAGGCAAAGAGGGGTCTGACCGCGACAGAATCTCTCGCATGACTATTTCCGACATTCTGAGCCTCCTTAGTGTGTAGGGTAGATGTACTACGTATCCCACAAACTGTTTCCGATCTCTCCTACCACTTGCGCTAATACACGGCATGCGTTTTCTCTAAACGCCTTTTTTTTCTTGATATTCTGCAAGTCTCCTTGTGTAGGTGGATTCGGTCGCTCTGCTCCAACATGCCGGTGCCAGAACTGCTCGATTTCTTGCCACCCATCCGACTCGCGTTGTAGACGTTTGGATATCCTTGACAAAATATCCTTGAAGAAGGTCAAGGTATATTCGTCGGGATGGTTATCCGATGGATAGACTTGGAAAGCATAAGCGTGGACGCTGGCAAGCAGATAGTTGCGCACCGCTTGTTGAGGATTTCCGCTTGCCATGTTGCTATCACCCAAACGCACCCGTACCCATGCCAAGAGTTCATGGTCCAACTCCTCAAACGATTGGGACAGCTTTCGTAGCATTTGTAACACTTCCTGACAATATCTAATAACGTTTCCATATAGCCCGCGCTCCAGATAGTGTTCCGCTAAGTAGAATATTCTCCACGCAAGGAAGCCATGATCCCTTAACATCCTAGCGGACTCGATGCTCAGCTTATAAAGTCTCTCGGCTTCCTTGTATTCCCCCTGATAGTGGTGGGCGTCTGCCAGGAAGTTGTACAGCAAAGCTGCCAGTCTGCACTTCATCTTCGGCGCAAACCACCCAGGCGCCTGCAAAAGGCTAACTCTAAGTATTGAGCAAAGTGTTTCCAGGGCTTGTACGATCTTGGTCCAGTTCCCCTGCCGACTTGGTTTCGCCCGTGGTGGGTAGAAGGCGTAGAAATCGCTCAGCGCGCCAAGCCACTGTCTGTCCTCGTCACGGGCTACCTTTTGGAGCCGATGCAACAGTTCCTCACAAGGTGCGTAAGGCAAGTACCAGCCCCACCACTCGAAAGCTTCAAGAAAATGTAAAGTTGCAATCTGCCTGTAGCGATATCTGTCTTCTACCTCCGACAGATGATAAAGCCATTCCCTATATGGTAGTTCGTACTCGTAATCTTCGAATCTGAACCCCGCCTGATTAAACGGTTTACTCCGGTAACCTTCATCCCGCTCATCGATTCTTTGTTTATACATTTCAGCCGCTGCCCTGTGTAGTTTCTGCTTCCTGACCTCTTCAATACGCTGGTAAACAAACACCTGTCCCAGCGAGTGCATGTAATATCTTGCGCTTTCATCGTCATAGCGGATCCAAAACTTGCGGTCAAGCCCCCTAAGCACGTCTGTCAGGTCCTCTAGCGCTAGTCTCTTGAAGATTTTACCGAGCATAGACCGCAGTTCCTCTTCTGAGACTGGGCGATTCAACACAGCCATTGCTTCCAGTACCATGAGTTCTTTAAAGATGAGTGAATCTGCTCCATGAGTGTCAGAAGACAAATACCTCTCATACCTCTTGGCTAGCAGTGCATCTGCAATTTTACCTTGTCCTTTCAGAGAAAACACCGTTTGCCAGTCGTGTTGAGGGTCATCTAATAACATCCCAACTATGTTGTGGATACAGAACGGATTGAATTCGCACATCTGGACAGCCTTCCTAAGTAGAACAGTATCCCGTTCCGAAATTCCGTGCGACTTCAAAAGTGTATCTAAAAGGTGTATTGCTTTATCTTCAGTCATCCCGCGTCCGATCTTTGCCTCCCTGAAGAAACCTATGTCGTCCACCACTTCGGTGCCTGCGAAGGCGTATTGGCTCGCTACGATAAAGCGAACCTGCGGGTCCTGTGCATAAAGCCGCGTTAGCTGCTTCACAAACGGTTGTATCTGACGCCTTTCGTCCATTGCCTTCTCAAAACTGTCGATAGCGAACAGGACATACTTTCCTTTGCTCGACTCAGTATCAAAAAACCTTCTGATCTGCCCAATCTCGTCTTGGTCAGGCGCTCGCTGCCACTGGCGGTATACGGCCAGGTGTACAGGGGCTCCCACGCGCTGTAAATCACGGAGTACTTTACATAGGTGGGTGGTTTTGCCTACGCCCGGTGGACCAACGACACTGATGAAGTGTATACTTGGCTGTTGGATCGCCTCCTCGACTGACCTTAGCACCTCTTCGCACGGGTAGAAAGGTTCAGGTAGCTGAGGCAATGGGTCCCACGCTTCAATGTAACCGTATACAACGCGCCGGGAACTGTGCTCGCTCCGCTGAGGTTCCGTTCCCGGACGTTGTTGTGTCTGAGATGTTAATAATGCTCGGATGTCCGAGATGTCCGACTTGATCTCCTCTTGGTTCTGTATCACCTGCTGAAAGCCCGTTGTGAGCGCTTGGTTCGTCTCCCGTTGGCTCTGCATCACCTCCTGAAAACCCTGTTTGACCGTGTGCTTTATCTCCTGAAGCGCGTCGTGCACTCTTTTTTCAATCTGCTCCAGTTGGTGCATGAAAGCACTGTAATCGATGGATATACCCTGCACCGAAAGATTGGCGAGTAACCGGCTTTGGAAAATATGGGCGACGCGCTCATTCTGCTTAAGTTCCTCGGCAAAGAAAGTGCACAGCAGGTCGAACCAGTCTATCTCACCTCGCTTATTCGGCGATTGCCAGCCTTTATCGAGCATTAGTCGTAGTTTGTCTGACGGTGAACTGATCCCCCATCCTATTAAGTCGTCCCATAGTTCCTGTTTAAGAGTGGCTGTGAACTCCGCGACCCGTTGTTGAGCTGTGGTGCCCCTTGGCCGAAGCAGTAACTCAATCTGTTGCTCGATCGTTTGTTGAACGTCAGAGGACGATGGGAAATAGTCATCGCGTTGCAGTTTGCCGAGTTCTTTCTTAATCCTCCGTTGTGCATTGTGCAGTTGTCTCCTTTCGCTACCTTCAACATCCGACTGCTGCAGACGGGCTTCGAGCAACCCCACGGTCGCTTGGAGATAAGCCCTAGCCACTGCCTTCTGCACGTCGTGATTGACAACTGCACCTCCCCTCCTGAGGCGGCGGTAAAAGACCTGCATGGCTTCGCAGATATAACGGTCGCCTCTACTTTCCACAAGCCCGCCAATAGCAGTGTCTGCTAGTTCTCCTACTATTCTGGCGGCGGATTGTCCGATCATCTTTCCTATGATGGAACCCACCAAGCACGTCGTAATCAGTTCCACTTTTCACGCCTCCCGTATCGTCGAGCGTATGTACACCTGTTGTCGTTTCAGAAGTCTTGATTCAAGATTAGAGAAAGAGCTGAGTGATGCTATTCTAAACCGTTCGTTACCATTAGTCAAGAGGCCGAAAGGTTCTGGTATAATCGTGTGTGAGGTGATTCGGTTCGGCGATGGCTACATCCAGAACGCTACAACCCCAGACCCCGATGCTGCAGCAGTACTTCCGCGCGAAGGCGGAGTACCCGGAAGCGCTGCTGATGATGCGCGTGGGCGACTTCTACGAGCTGTACGGCGAGGACGCCGAAATCGCCGCGCGCGAGCTGGAGATTGTGCTCACGGGGCGCGACGACGGCAAGAACGGGCGCGTGCCGATGGCGGGCGTGCCCTACCATGCGGTAGAGCGATACGTCGCCCGGCTGGTGCAGAAGGGCTACAAG